>JAFAKB010000092.1 GCA_019235885.1 Candidatus Eremiobacterota bacterium
CGGATCGTCTCGGCGAACTCGATCAGCGTCATCTCCACCGGATTGCCGAGGTTCACAGGCCGGCCGTCGCCTTTTTCGAGCAGCAGGAGAAGCCCGCGGACGAGGTCGTCCACGTAGCAGAAGCTGCGCGTCTGCGTGCCGTCGCCGAAGACGGTGAAGTCCTCGCCGTTCAGAGCCTGGCTGACGAACGCCGGCACCACGCGCCCGTCGTCGATGCGCATCCGCGGGCCGTAGGTGTTGAAGATGCGCGCGATCCGCGCGTCAATCCCCAGCTTCCGCACCGCGGTCGCGACGCACGCCTCGCCGAAGCGCTTCGACTCGTCGTAGCACGCGCGCAGGCCGACCGGGTTTACGTTGCCGTGGTAGGTCTCGCGCTGCGGGTGCTCGAGCGGATCGCCGTAGCTTTCGCTGGTCGACGCGTACAGCAGCACCGCGCGCGCCGCGTGCGCGAACGAGACCGCGTGCATCGTCCCGACGCTGTTGACCGCCAGCGTCTCGAGCGCGAGCCGCTCGTACTGCACCGGGCTCGCCGGCGAGGCCAGATGAAAGACGACGTTCGCCGGACACAGCCGCTCGGCCAGCCCGGCCAGCCACGTGCTCCACGCCTCTATGACGTCGGCTTCGACGAACCGAAAGCGCGCGTCGTCGCGCGCACCGCTGAGATTGCGCAGGTCGCCGGTGGCGAGATTGTCGATCCCGACCACGTCCCAACCGTCGCGCAGGAGCCGGTCGCACAGGTGCGACCCGATGAACCCTGCCGCCCCGGTGACGTATGCCAGCACCGGCGCGCGCTTCAGGGTGCCGCGCGGCGATGCCTTTTTCGTGCCGGTCGCCGCCCGCGCAGCCGGCGTACGCACCTGTTCAACGGCATTCGCCTTCTACAAGGGCACGGCGCTCGCTTTGTGCAAATGACACCGCACTCAGCTCTGCGGGTGCCGGGATCGGTCCCGCCGCTTTTAACATGGGTGGTTAACTGTGCCGGATCGTCCTTCTTCCGAGCGTACCGTCTTCGGACGGTACCGAGCCGCGCTGTTGCTCGTGGCGGCGGCCGCCGTCGTATCGGCCGCGTCAGGTTGCGGCCTCGCTCACTCATCGTCGCTTCCGGCCGTGAAGTCGGTCGCCGCCGCCGACGCGCCGGTCGCGCGCGGCGTCGGACGGCGCGCTCGTTCGCTCACCGGGGTCTCGCAGATTCAAAGCGGGACGGCGTATTCGATCGTCAACCAGCTCAGCTCGATGGCGCTCGACGACACGAACGCTTCAACCAGCAACGGCACGAAGATCCAGGAGTGGAGCTGCAACGGTTACCCGCAGCAGAACTGGACCATCACCTCGCAAGGCGGCGGCATCTACACCATCGTCAACCAGCTGAGCGGCAAGGCGCTGGACGACACGAACGCCTCGACCGCGAACGGCAACCAGATGCAGCAGTGGAGTCCCGACGGTTACCCGCAGCAGAACTGGACCATCACTTCGCAAGGCGGCGGCATCTACACCATCGTCAACCAGCTCAGCGGTAAAGCGCTCGACGCCGGCGCTTCGATGACCAACGGGGCGATCATGCAGCAGTGGGATCGCAACGGCTACCCGCAGCAGAACTGGATCATCGTGCCCGCCGGGTCGTGCAACGGGTTTCCGGTCCTGACCAACACGCCGTACACGCTCGTCAACCAGCAGAGCTCGTTGGCGCTCGACGACACGAACGCTTCGACCGCGAACGGCACCCGGATGCAGCAGTGGAACTGCGACGGCTACGGACAGCAGAACTGGGTTCTTACGCCGGTGAACAACGGCGGATACAGCATCGTCAATCAGCTGAGCGGCAAGGCTCTCGACAACGGCTCGAGCGTCTCGAACGGCGCGCCGATCGTTCAACAGTCCGCGACCGGCGGACAACAGCAGAGCTGGTTCTTGATACCGGGTCCGGCCGGTTCGTTCATCGTGGTGAACCAGCTCAGCGGAAAAGCGGTAGACGTTCCCAGCGCCTCGCTGGCCAACGGCACGGCGCTGCAGCAGTGGGACCGCGACGGCTTCCCGCAGCAGAACTGGACGTTCGTGCCGGCCGGCTCGTGCGCCGCGAAGAGCGGCTTCAGCATCCTGATCGACACGAACCAGATGAACAACACCGAAGCGATGAACGATGCGCCGCTGGCGGCCGACGGCGTATGGAGCATACCGGTGAACAGCTGCAGCGGGTGCATCGCTGATCCGATCACGGATCCGAACGGTACGTGGCCGGGTGCCCTGGCGCGCCTCAACGCCGCGAACTGGACCGTGACCGAGGACACCTACGATACGAGCGGCTATTATCCGAGCGCGCAGCTCACCGCGCAGTACATCGGGCGAGCGCCGAACGCGTCGATGGTCTATCACGAGCAGAACACGCCGAACGGCACCGTCTTGCTCACGTCCGAGATCGACAACGCAGCGGCATGGACCGGCAACTCCATCATCGTGCTCTCGCGCAGTTACACCAGCAACCTCGCGAGTTACGTGGACGCCGCGCTCGGCGACGGGCATACGTCCGGCGCCGCGTTCGAGACGAACCCTCCTTATGCGAGCATCTCGGGGCAGTACTTCAACCAAGGGATTCAGGACATCCTGAGCTCGGGACGGAGAGCGTACATGCTGCTGCCGCCGGTCGCCGCGGGCGGCGACTATCTCTCGGACATGCAAAGCGGCGTAACTCAGTACCTCGCGTCCAGCTCGCAGTTCGGTAACCCGAATCTCTTCATCGTACTGGCGATCTACGGCAGGCCGCAATCTGGCGTCGGTTTTCTTCAGCCGGAGCCCGGAGCGTCGTCCGGCAACAGCGTCCTTGCGGTGAGGAACTGGCTCTACAGCTATCGGTCGACGACGTTCCGCAACGGCCACTGAGCGGGGCGCGGCGGAGTTCGTCGCAGGAACGGCGGGCGAGTGCGCTCAACGTCGCGCGGCACCGTGCCCAACCGTTCGGTGCAGCGCTTCCTGGCGATCATCGCCGCGTTCGGCATCTTCGTCCTGGCGGTAATTGTCCTGAAGCGCGCCGTCGATCTCCCGTACTGGGACGAATGGGACTGGGCGGTGCTCGTCTATGCTTCGCACCATCACAGCTTGACCTTCGCGAAGCTGTGGGAGCCGCATAACGAGCACCGGATCCTGGTCGCCAACCTGCTCACGCGCGGCCTCGACCGGTTCGGTGGGTGGTCGCCGATTCGCGAGCAGCTGATCGCGCTCGCGTTGCTGGCGCTGACCCAGCTCGGCGTCTGGATTTCTCGTGCGCCGGACCGTCTCGGCGGCCTACCGCGGCGTCTGCTTTCTGGCCGCGAGCGTCCCGCTGCTGGGGCTCGGCCAGTACCAAAACCTCGACGGCCGCAACCATCTTCGATTCTGCGAAGGTGCTCGCGAACGGGCTGCGCTACGCCGGCGTCGGCCGCCGCGGACCTGAGTCGCGGCGCTCTGCTGCGGCTGGTGAGGGTGCCGGGGACGCACGCGACCTTGCTCGCACTCGCCGGAGTGCTGACGCTCGCGGCAGTTACCGCCGCGGTCGTGCTCGAACGCCAGGCCGTCTCGACGCTCGTCCTCCTCGCGTACCTGTGGGCCGGCTCGATCGCGCTCTCGGCCGCGCGCATCGACGTCGCGGTCCTCGATCCCGCCGGCGCAGGGCCACGGTATTTCTTCTATCCTCGTCCTCGAAGCATGGTTCTTCATCCACCGTCCGTTCGTCGCGCGGCGCGTTCCGGTGCGGGCGGCGGCGATTGCCTTCGTCGCGATCGCGATGCTCGGCAGCCTCCCGGTCCTGCGGCGGACGCACGACGATCTGCGCTGGACGAGTCCAGCCAAGGTACCCGCGGGCGGATGGATCAAGCTTAGTCCCCAGCTGAGCGCAACGACGATGCCGAATGCGGCCGGTACGAGACGAAGCGACCGCATCGCTGTCACGCCGGCCGAGTTCGCGCGACTTCAGCAGAATCTTGGTCGAGGTTTCTGTTGTTGAAGCCGATCAGGGTTCACGCCGTATCGTGTTTGCAGCAGTGATTTGTGCCCGCGATATAATGGTTTGTGTTCGAGCTAGCGGGCCAGGAGCGCCCCATCGAAAGCAACAACAACGACCTCGGCAATGGTGCGGTTCATCGGCCTGTGGCTGGCCTGTATCGTCGTCCTCGTGCTGAGACGGCCGGATCTCGTTGCGCATCCGGAATTCCTCGCCGAGGACGGCGTCATCTTCTTTCGCGAGCAACTGCTGCTCGGCATCACATCGCTCTGGCAGCCGTATGCAGGGTATCACCACCTGCTCGCACGTCTCGTTCCCCTCGCCGGCGCGGGGCTGCCGGCGGTTGCGATACCGGCGTTCTACGCAGCGGTCGTCGTCGCGCTCGAAGCGGCTTGCTGCGCCGCGGTCGGAGCGCTGCTCGAAGAGGTCGTCGCGCGGGAGTCGATGCGGTGGCTTATCGCGCTTGCGCTCGCCGCCTGCATCCCCGCCGACGACGTGATCGGCAGCCTCTCGAACCTGCAGTGGTATCTCGCGCTGCCGCTGCTCACGGCGTCGGTCGTTCCGTTTCCGCGGCGGTTCGTGCGCGCGGCGCGCGTCGCCGCGCCGCTGGTCGGCTTGACGACGCCGCAAGGGATCTTTGCGCTCCCCTTCGCGGCGTGGCGTTGGATTCGCCGCGGCGAGCGAGGCGATGCGTGGACGCCGACGCTGTATGCCGCGGCGTCGGTCCTCAACGTCGTCACGACCCGCGATCCCGCCGGACTGCATCCGACGCCGGGGTGGCCGCTCGCGGCGGCGATAAGCACCTGCTACCGCGTCGGAGACGCGCTGTGGCTCGGGCGATCGGGCGCTGAAACGATCGCGGCGCACTGGTCCGCCGAAGGCGCAGTGCTGGGCGCGGTGACGATCGCGGCGCTTTCGACGCTCGTGGCGCGCGTGCTCGGCCCGCGCGCCGCTCTCGCGCTGCTGTTCGTACTGTTCGCGCCGATCGCGCTGACGATGAACGCGCGCGATCTCGAAGGGGCGTCATTGGCCCACTACGCGCTCTTCGGCGGCGACCGGTATTTCTTCACCGCCTGCGCAGCGCTGCTCGTCGCGACGCTCGTCGCCGCCACGCGATTGCCCTTACCCGCGCGGGTGATCGTGCTGGTGCTCGCGTGCGCGACGTCGCTGTTCGCCAACTTTCGCGAGCCGCAGCCGCTCGAGAACGACGACTGGCCGGGGTGGGCGCCGCAGGTGGACCGCTGGCGCGCCGACCTCGGCGCGGGACGGCCGACGGCGCAGCTCAGCGTCCCAATCCCGCCGCGCTGGCAGCTCGTGCTCCCGGCCTGCCGCCGGACCGCGGGCGGGACGTTGTCGTGCGGCTAGCTGCGCGCAGGAACGCTGCGCGGGCACGCTCAACCTCGCGCGCGACGGTGGCCCTTCGCTCGCTGCAGCGCGTTCCCGTGCTCGTCGCCGCGCTCGGTATCCTGGTTCTGGCGGTGATCATCCTCAAACGCGCGGTCGATCTGCCGTATTGGGACGAGTGGGACTGGGCCGTGCTCGTCTATGCCGCGCACCACCACAGCTTGACGTTCGCGAAGCTGTGGGAGGCGCACAACGAGCACCGCATCTTGGTCGCGAACGTGCTGATGCTCGGGCTCGACCGCTTCGGCGGTTGGTCCCCGGTGCGCGAGCAGCTGCTCTCGCTCTCGCTGCTCGCGCTTACCCAGCTCGGCGTGTGGACGCTCGTGCGGCGGACGGTTTCGCACGCGTACCGCGGCGTCTGCTTTCTCGCCGCGACCGTCTTGCTGCTGGGGCTCGGCCAGTACGAGAACCTTGACTGGGGGTTTCAGATCGCGTGGTTCATCTGCGACCTCGCGGCCGTCGTCGTCGTCGTGCTGCTGACCCGGCCGGGCGGCACGTGGCGCGACCTCGGGCTGGCCGTCTTCGCAGCGGCGCTCGGCAGCCTCAGCTCCTCACAGGGACTGATCACGTGGCCGGTCGGACTGGTGGCGATCGGCTTGATTCCGCGGCAGCGCTCGGCCCGGGCGGCGCTCTGGCTCGCAACCGGAGCCGTCGTGACGCTCGCCGTGCGCCACGGCGCGCCGCCGCCGGATCCCTCGATGCGCCTCGGGCTCAGCCATCTCTCCGCGCTCGCGGAGTACGCGCTGGCCTACCTCGGCGCCCCGCTGGCCGCGTCATTTCACCTCGGCCCGTCGATCGCGGCCGGGGCCGCGTTGGTGGCATGGCTCGGAGCGCTCGCCGTCCTGGCGGTGCGGCTGCCGCTGAGCCGGCGCGTTCGGCTCGCGCCGTGGCTCGCATTGGCCGCCTACGCGGTCGCCGCGGCCGCCGCTACGGCCCCAGCCCGCGCAGGGTTGGGCCTCGACCAAGCGACGGCGAGCCGCTACGTCTCGATCGCGACGCTGGCCTGGGTCGCCGCGTTGGCGGCAAGCTTCGTGATGGTCGTCAGCCCGTCGAGGGGTGCGGCGCGGCCGGCGCCGCGGAGCGGGGAATCGCAGTTCAGGCGCTGGGCGGCCGTCGCGGCGGCGGCGGTCGTCGTCGTGGCTTCGCTGAAGCAGAGCGCCGCGGGGAACGTCATGTGGCAGCTGCACGCGCGCGACCTCCGCGCCGACCGCGAGGCCGTCGCGGCCGGCGATCCATCCGTGCTCCAGCACCTCTACCCGCGGCCGACGTTCGCCGCCGAGGCGCTGCGCGAGATGGCCGAGGTGCGCGCCGGCGTCTTCCGGCCCGCTCCGGGCGAACCGTAGCGCTCCCTATTCGACGACGAAGGGCAGCGCCGGGCTGAGCGTTCGTTGAACGCGCGGCGCCGTGGCGGTCGCGAGCTGCAGCGTGTGCGACCCCGGCGCCAGCGCGCCGGTCGCGAGCACCGCCTCGAAGCCCGAGTCGGCCGCGCCCGGCGCGCCGAGCGCCGTCGCGACGTCCGGCCGAGGCAAGTGATAGCGAGCCTCGCGCCACGGTCCGGCGTCGACCCGGTACACGAGCCGGGCGCCGCTGCGGTGCAGCACCGGGTCGAGCGCAAAGCCGGTCAGCCGAAGCTGCTCGCCCCGCTCGATCAGAAGCACCTGGCCGATGTAGTCGACGTGCCGCCCGGCGACGTCGACGCCCTCGAGCCGCCAGCTCGTGCGCAGCTGCTCGTGCTCGGTGCGGGCCGCCAGCGCGATCCAGCGCGCGCCCGCAGTGGCCGGGAGCGGGGCGGGTCGCAGCGCCAGCGCCGCGGCGGCGCAGCCGACCGCCCCGGCGACCAGCACCCACGTCACGGCGCCCTCGAAGCGGTTGCTCACGCGCCTGCCTACGGGGAGGCGCGCGGCGCTTCCCCCGCGCAAAGCCGGGTTCGTGTACTCCGCGATCCTGGTCGCCGGCGGCGCCGGTTTCGTCGGCTCGTCGCTCGCGCTGCGGCTGCGCGCCGCCTACCCCGAGGCGCGGGTGATCGCCGCCGACAGCCTCAAGCGCCGCGGCTCGGAGCTGAACCTCGGGCGCCTGGCCGCCGCCGGGATCGAGTTCGTCCACGCTGACGTCCGCCGCCCGGACGACCTCGCCTTTCCGCGGCTGCGCTTCGGCTTGATCGTCGACTGCTCGGCGGAGCCGTCGGTCCTGGCCGCGTACGACGCCGGGCCGCGCTACGTCATCGACACCAACGTCACCGGGACGGTCAACCTACTCGAGCTCGCGCGGCGCGACGGGGCCGACGTGGTCTTCCTCTCGACCAGCCGCGTCTACCCCGTCGCGGCGCTCGACGCGATCCGGCTCGACGAGACGCCGACGCGCTTCGCGCTCGCCGCCGAGCAGCGGCTGCGCGGCGTCGGGCCGGCGGGCATTTCGGAAGACTTCCCGCTCGAGGGCGTGCGCTCGCTGTACGGCGCGACGAAGCTGGCCTGCGAGCTGCTGCTGGCCGAATATGCCGACATGTACGGGATCCGCACGGTGGTCGACCGCTGCGGCGTCGTCACCGGGCCCTGGCAGATGGGGAAGGCCGACCAAGGCATCTTCGCGCTGTGGATGGGCAAGCACTATTTCCGGCGCCCGCTCGCGTACATCGGGCACGGCGGAACGGGAAAGCAGGTCCGCGACCTCGTCGCGGTCGACGAGCTGTGCGACCTCGTGCTGCGCCAGCTCGACGCGATCGACGCGCTTTCGCACCGGGTCTACAACGTCGGCGGCGGACTGGCCTCGAGCCTCTCGCTCGCCGAGACGACGGCGCTGTGCGAGGAGATCACCGGAAACCGGGTGGAGATCGTGCGCGTCGCCGAGAACCGTCCCTCCGACGTGCGGCTCTACGTGACCGACAACGCTCGGGTCACCGCCGACACCGGGTGGTCCCCGCAGAAGACGCCGCGCCGGACGCTGGGCGAGATCTTCGACTGGATCCGCGAGAACGAACGTCTCGTCGCCCCGCTCTGGTCCTGACTGCCGCCACAGGAGCCTGCCCCGTTCGAATGTCCGTCGTCCTCGTCACCGGTTCGGCCGGCCTGATCGGCTCCGAGTCCGTCGCCTACTTCGCGCAGCGCGACCATCAGATCGTCGGCGTCGACAACGACATGCGGGCCAGGTTCTTCGGCCCCGACGCGTCGACCGCGTGGAACCGGCTCTCGCTCGAACGGCGCTTTCCCAAGCAGTACCTCCACGTCGATGCCGACATCCGCGACGCCGCGGCGATGGACGAGCTGTTCGGGCGCTACGGCAAGCGGATCGCGCTGGTGATCCACACCGCCGCGCAGCCCTCGCACGACTGGGCCGCGAGCGATCCGCAGACCGACTTCACCGTCAATGCGAACGGGACGCTGGCGGTGCTCGAGGCGGCGCGCAAGCACGCGCCCGGTGCGGTGTTCATCTTCACCTCGACCAACAAGGTCTACGGCGACGCGCCGAACGAGCTGCCGCTGATCGAGCACGAGCAGCGCTGGGAGATCGTCGAGGGGCACCCGCTCTGGGACGGGATCGACGAGAGCATGCGCATCGACCGCTCGAAGCACTCGCTCTTCGGCGCCTCGAAGATCGCCGCCGACGTGCTCGTTCAGGAGTACGGGCGCTACTTCTCGATGCCGACGGCGGTCTTTCGCGGCGGCTGCCTGACCGGGCCGAACCACTCCGGGACGAAGCTGCACGGCTTTCTCGCGTACTTGATGAAGTGCACGGTCACCGGCGAGCCGTACACGGTCTTCGGGTACAAAGGGAAGCAGGTTCGCGACAACATCCACAGCTTCGACTTGGTGAACGCCTTCGACCACGTCTTTCGTGCGCCGCGCTGCGGCGAGGTCTACAACGCCGGCGGAACCCGCTTCAGCAACTGCTCGATGCTCGAGGCGATCGACCTGTGCGAGGATATCTCCGGCCGCAAGCTCGACTGGAGCTACACCGAGACGAACCGCATCGGCGACCACATCTGGTACGTCAGCGACATGGCGAAGTTCCGCGCGCACTACCCGGCCTGGGAACAGCGCTACGACCTGCGCGGGCTGATGGAAGACATGTACGAGAAGAACGCGGAGCGCTGGACGGCGGAGGGCGCGCGGCGCGCGCAGGCCTAGCGTGCTCCTCTCGGTCCTGATCCCCGCGCACAACGAAGAAGGCGCGCTCGCCGAGACGGTCACCGCGCTCGCCGAGCGGCTCACCGGTGCGGCGATCCCGTTCGAGATCGTCGTCGTCGACGACCACTCCACCGACGGAACCGCCGCCGCGGCCGCGCGCGCCGCCGAACGGATCCCGAGCCTGCGCTGCGTGCCGAACGCGCGCCGTCCGAAGGGCTTCGGCAACGCGATCAGCACCGGGCTCGAAGAGTTTCGCGGCGAGGCGGTCTGCATCGTGATGGCCGACGCCTCGGACGACCCCGGCGACGTGGTGGCCTACTGGCGCGCGATCGAAGCGGGGCACGACTGCGCGTTCGGAACGCGCTTCACGCGCGCGGCGCGCGTCGTCGAGTACCCGCTCCCCAAGCTGATCCTGAACCGCGCCGCGAACGCGTTCATCGCGCTGCTGTTCGGGATCCGCTACAACGACGTGACGAACGCGTTCAAATGTTACCGGCGCGAGGTGATCGCCGGCGTGCAGCCGATCCTCTCGCACCACTTCAACATCACCGTCGAGCTGCCGCTGAAGGCGATCGTGCGCGGTTACTCGTGGACGGTCGTCCCGACGAGCTGGTACAACCGCAAGCACGGCGTCTCGAAATTCAAGATCAAGGAGATGGGGAGCCGCTACTTGTTCATCGTGCTGTACGCGCTGATCGAGAAGTGGCTCTCGCGCGGCGACTACCGGCGCGCGGCGCCCACGCCGGCCGACGCCGTGCAGCGATGAACGGCGAGCCCGGCGACGAGCTGCGCGCGTACGTTCGGCGGCTCGAGGCGGAGCGCGACGAGCTGCTCGAACGGCTGGAGAACGTCGATTTGTGGGCCGAGCAGACGCGCGCTTCGGCCGAGGCGGTGCGCCCGCTGCTGCGCTCGATGCAGGAGAGCAAGTTCTGGAAGGCGCGCAACGCCTGGTTCGCGCTGAAGCACCGCCTCGGCATGCACCCCGACGGCGCGCAACCCCCGGTCGACCTGATCGTCGCCGACTACGCGCCGCTGCTCTCGAAGCGCTCGGCGTACGAGCGCTGGCTGCGCGCGCACGACCTGCGGCGCAGCGACGAGGAGGTCGTCCGCCGGCTCGCCGCGCTGCTCCCGCACCGGCCGCTGATCAGCGTGATCGTTCCCACCTACGAGACGCCGGAGCGCTACCTGCGCGCGGCGCTCGACTCCGTGCTGGAACAGCTGTACGAGAACTGGGAGCTGTGCGTCGCCGACGACGCCTCGCGCGATCCGGCGGTGCGCGCGACGCTGCAGGAGTACGCGGCGCGCGAGCCGCGGGTGAAGCTCGTGCTGCGCGAGCGGAACGGGCACATCGCGGAGGCCAGCAACAGCGCGCTCGCGCTCGCGAGCGGCGAGTTCGTCGCGCTGCTCGACCACGACGACGCCCTCACCCGCGACGCGCTCTTCCACGTCGCGCTGCTCGCGAGCGAGCATCCCGAGGCGGACTTCATCTACAGCGACGAGGACAAGATCGACGACCTTGGCCGCCGCAGCGAGCCATACTTCAAGCCGGACTGGTCGCCGGACTCGTTTCTGGCCCGCATGTACGTCGGTCACCTGGCGGTCTTCCGGCGCGCGCTCGTCGAGGAGGTGGGCGGGTTCCGGCCGGGCTTCGAAGGGAGCCAGGACTACGATCTCGTCCTGCGCGTGACCGAGCGCACCGACCGCATCTTTCACATCCCGCGCGTGCTCTACCACTGGCGGACGCATCCCGAGTCGACCTCCGCCGAGACCGGTTCGAAGACCTACGCGTACGAAGCCGGCCGGCGCGCGCTCGAAGAGGCCCTCGCGCGGCGCGGCGAGCCCGGTCGCGTGGAGCAACTGCCGGAGCCGGGCAGCTACGTCGTGCGCTACGAGATCAAGGAGCGCGGCAAGGTGAGCGTGATCGTGCCGACGCGCGACCACGGGGAAGACGTCGAACGCGCGTTGAGCTCGATCTTCGCGCGCGCCTCGTACGAGAACTTCGAGGTGCTGCTGATCGACAACGGCTCGCGCGACCCGCGCTCGCTGGCGACGTTCGAGCGCTGGGCCGCGGCGGAGCCGCGCGTGCGGCTTTTGCGCTACGACGTGCCGTTCAACTTCGCGCGGATCAACAACCATGGCGCACGACTCTCCGCCGGAACGTATCTGCTGTTCCTGAACAACGACACCGAGGTGCTGGCCGAGGACTGGATGGAGGGGATGGTCGAGCAGGCGCAGCGCCCCAGCATTGGCGCGGTCGGCGCGAAGCTGCTCTATCCCGACGGCACGGTGCAGCATGCCGGGGTCGTCACCGGGATCGGCGGCGTCGCGGGGCACGCGCACAAGTACGCCGACGCGGCGTCCGGGGGGTACTTCAACACGCTGCGCACGACGAACAACTACTCGGCGGTGACCGCGGCCTGCATGATGGTGCGGCGCGAAGCGTACGAGCGAGCGGGCGGTTTCGACGAAGCGCTCGCGGTCGCGTTCAACGACGTGGACTTCTGTCTCAAGCTGCGCCGGCTCGGGCTGTACAACGTCTACCTCGCGCACGTCGAGCTGCTGCACCACGAGTCGAAGAGCCGCGGCTACGAGGACACCGCCGAAAAGCGCGCGCGTTTCGAGGCCGAGCGGCTGCTCATGATGCGGCGCTGGCGCACGGCGGAAGCGAGCGATCCCCACTACAGTCCGCATCTCTCGGTCACCGCGGAAGACTACTCGCTGCGCGCGTGAGAGCTGCAATTCAGGAAGGAGCCCGGCCGCCGGCCGGCTTAGTACGTGAAGCCGTTTCGGCGCCGCTCGCATGGTGACATCATCCGTCTACGCGCCTCACGGAGAGGTGCGCTCCCGCCGATTCGTCGACTTGATTCGCGTCACCGCGATTCGAGCGCTGATGGTGCGCTATCGCGGCACCGCGTTCGGCGTGCTGTGGTCGTTCGCCAACCCGGTGCTGATGACGCTGATCTACACGGCGATCTTCGGGACCGCGTTCAAGCGCTACTACGACGGCTCGTTGACGCGCTACCTCGTCTCCGCGTTCGTCGGGCTGGTCGTCGTCTCGTTCTTCCTGGCGACGACGAACGACGCGCTGCCGTCGGTCGTCAACGCCGGCTCGCTGATGAACAAGATCGCGATCCCGCCGATCGTCTTCCCGATCGCCTCGGTCGCCGCGAACCTCTTCCAGCAGCTCGTCACGACGTTCCCGATCCTGTTCGTGCTCTCGATCGTGCTGACGCGGGATCCGGTGCGCGTCGCGCTCGTCCCCGTCGTGCTGGCCGCGGTCGTGGTGCTTTCGGCCGGGTTCGCGCTGGGATTGGCGGCGCTGTTCGTCTTCTTTCGCGATCTGCCGAACCTGTGGCAGGTCGCGGGCTTCATCCTCTGGCTGAGCAGCCCGCTGTTCTATCCGGTTCAGCTCGTTCCGCCGCAAGCGCGGACGTGGTATTCGCTGAACCCGATCGGTGAGGCGATCGCCGCGGCGCGCGAGGTCACGATCGCGCGCGGACCGCTCGATCCGTACCCGGTCCTGTTCACGATCGCCGCCGCGCTGGTCGCGCTCGCGCTGGGAGCGTGGCTGTTCCGCGCGACGCGCGACGATTTCATGGACCTGCTCTGATGTCCGCCGCGATCGAGCTGCACGACGTCACCCTCGTCCGCCGCACGCAGGAAGAGCTTCACTACGACTTCAAGCGGACGGTGCTCGACCTCGTGCGCGGTCGCCGGCGCCGCCCGCGCCGGCGGACGGTGATCGACAACCTCACCGCGTCGATCGGCCAAGGCGTCAAGCTCGCCGTGATCGGCGCGAACGGCAGCGGAAAGTCGACCGTGCTGAAGCTGATCGCCGGCGTGCTGCGCCCGACGCGCGGTTCGGTCGAGGTGCGCGGCACCGTCGCGCCGCTGATCGAGCTCGGCGTGGGTTTCGAGCCGGAGCTCACGCTGATCGACAACGTGATCTTCTACGGAATCCTGCTGGGACACGAGGAGGCGACGGTCCGCGCGCACGCGGAGGCGATCCTCGAGTTCGCCGAGCTGACCGAGATGCGCGACGAGCCGACCAAGACGCTTTCCTCGGGAATGTCGGCGCGGCTGGGCTTCGCGATCGCGACCGAGTGGCGCCCCGACATCCTGCTGCTCGACGAGGTGCTCTCGGTCGGCGACGAGCGCTTCCGCCGCAAGTGCGCCGCGCGGCTGGACCGCTTTTGGGACGCGCACTCGACGATCGTCGTCGTCTCGCACGACCTCGACTACGTCGTGCGCACCTGCGAGCGCGTGATCTGGGTCGACCACGGCGTCGTGCGGTTCGACGGCGCGGTCGCGGAAGGCGTCGAGCAGTACCTGAAAACGGTGCCGTTCGGCCCCGGCTACACGCGCGGCGAGGAGCTGCTCGAGCTCGCGCGCGAGAACCAGCGCGGCGAGATCCTCGTCCGCGGCCTCTCGCCAACCGAGCAGGGACGGAAGGTGTACCTGATCCGCGACGGGATGCGGCACTGGGTGACGCACCCGAGCTGGTACGTGAAGAGCGGGTACGCGTGGGAGAACGTGCTGCACGTCGACGACGCCGCGATCCTGGAGATTCCGGAAGGCGATTACCTGACGTGAGCGCCGAGGCGGAGACGACGATCGCCGAGATCGTCGGCTCGGGCCGGCGCGTATTGCACGCCGGCTCCGAGGCGGCGAGCATCGTGACGCTGCTGCGCGAGGCCGGCAACCCGGTGATCTCGCTCGATCCCGCCGAGCTGGAAAGCGAAGCCCGGCGTGCGCGCGAAGCGTACGACGCGGTGGTCTTCGCCGGCGCGCTCGAATCGCTGCGCGATCCCGCGCGCGCGCTGACCGCGTGCCGCCGGCTGCTGCGCGAGGGCGGCGTCGTCGTCGCCGCGCTGCGCAACGTCGCGCACGGCGCGGTGCGGCTGGCGCTGTTGCACGGCCGCTTCGACTACCGCGCGCTGGGGATTGCCGAGGCGCCGCCGGTGCGGTTCTACACCCGCGCGTCGGCGCTGCGGCTGTTCGCGGAAAGCGGGCTCGCGACGACGCGCGTCGAGCGCACGACGGCGCCGGTGTTCGGCGACTCGCCGCTCGTCCCGCGCGTGCGGCGCAACGACTTCGATCCGGCGCTCGTCGCCGAGGTGCTCGGCGACGAAGATGCCGAGACGCTGCAGTTCGTGATCGCCGCCGAACCGCTCGGCGACGCCGAGGCGCTCGCGCTGCTGCGCGCCGAGGTGGCGCGGCTCGAGCGCGGGTTGGAGACGCCGAGCGCCGAGTGCGGTGAGGAAATCGATCCCGCGCACGCCGCGAGCGAGCGTCTCGCCGAGCTCGAGCTGGTGCGCGCGGAGCGCGACGCGCTCGCGGAGCGCGTCGCGATGCTCGACGATCTGCTCGCCGTCGAGCGCGCGACGCGCCTCGACGTCGAGGACGCGTGCGAGCGCATCGAGCGCGTCGCGCGCAGCCGCTTCGAGCTGGCGCGCGAGGACGAGCTGGCGCGGCTGCGCGCGCGCTCCACCGCGGTCGAGCTCGAGCTGAAGCTCGCCCGCCAAGCCGCGCGCCGCGTCGAATCGCCCGCGCGCCGGCCGCCGGCGCGCGCGCCGCTCTCGGCCGACGCCGTGCGCGGCCTGCTCGGCGGCCGGCGGACGCTGGAGGTCTTGCCGCCGCCGGCCGCGGGCGAGAGCCCGCTGCGTTCGCGCTTGCGCCCGCTGCGCCGCCTGTTCCGGTTTCCACGATGATCGTGCGGCGCTTTCGGCACGCGGAGCAGCCGCGCGCGAGCGTCATCGTCCTCGTGTACGCGCAAGCAGAGTATCTCGACGCGGCGCTGCGCTCGCTGCTCGAGACCACCGATCCGGCCTTTCCCTACGAAGTCATTCTGGTTTTGAACGGCGCCGCGCCACACGTTGCGGCGGCGGCGCGGCGCGCGGCGCGCGGCGCGCGGATCGTCGAGGCGCCGGCGAACTTGGGCTTCGGCGGCGGCAGTAACTTCGGCGCCGCGCACGCGCGCGCGCCGTACTTGGTCTTTCTCAACGACGACGTCGTCGTGCGGCCCGGCTGGCTGGAAGAGCTGGTGGTGACCGCGGACGCGCGGCCCGACGCCGGCGCGGTCGGGAGCCGCATCCTGTTCGCCGGCGGCGAGCAGGTTCAGGAAGCCGGTTCGGTGATCTTCGCGGACGGCTCGACCGCGCCGCTCGGACGCGGCTTGCCGGCCGATTCGCCGCGCGCGCGCGCGGTGCGCGAGGTCGACTACTGCTCGGCCTGCTCGCTGCTGGTGCGGCGCGCGGCGTTCGAGCAGGCCGGCGGGTTCGAGCGCCGCTACTTTCCGGCGTACTACGAAGACGTCGATCTGGCGCTGAAGCTGCGCGAGCTCGGCTGGACGATCCTCTACCAGCCCGCCTCCGAGTTGCTGCACGCCGAATCGGCGAGCACGACGAGCGATTTCAAGGCGTATTTGTTTCGGCGCAACCATCGCACGCTCCGGCGCACCTGGCAACGGACGCTCGGCGAATTCGAACCGTCGCGCGGCGGCGATCCGAGCGCGCTCGCCGCCGCCGTGCGCCGCGCGCGGCGCGCGCGTGCCGAGCTGCTCGTCGTCGACGACCGTGTCCCCGATGCGGGCCTGGGCTCGGGCTACGGCCGCCTCGCGGAGCTGTTTCGCGATCTGGCCGGGGGCCGCTATGCGATCACGTTCTCTGCGACCGCCGGTCCGCCGGGCGACGGCGCGGCGGTCGGCGCCTGGGGCGTCGACGTCGCCGACGGCGACCTCGGCGCGCTGATCCGCGATCCCGCGACGCGCATCGACGTCGCGGTGATCAGCCGTCCGCACAACTGGGAGCGCTGCGCCGCGACGATCCGCAAGCACCATCCGGACGCTGCGCTGATCTACGATGCCGAAGCGCTCTTCCACCGCCGCATTCGCCTGCAGCTCGAGCTGGAAGCCGATCCGGCACGCCGTGATGCGCTGCAGCGCGAGCTCGAGATCGCGTACGAGCTCGAGGGCCGCATCGCGCGGCTCGCCGATCACGTCGTCTGCGTCTCCGCCGACGAAGAGCGCGCGCTCCGCGCGTTCGCGCCGCGTACGCCGATCGACTTGCTGCTGGCGACGACGGAGGGCGTCGTTCCGTCCCGGCGGGCTTTCGCGCAACGGCGCCCGCAGGCGCTCTTCGTCGCCGGCTGGATGGCGGGGCCGGGCTCGCCGAACGCCGACGGCTTGGAGTGGTTCGGCGCCGAGGTGATGCCGCTGGTGACGGCGCGCCTGCCGGATGCGTGCGCGATCATCACCGGCGCGAACCCGCCGCCGCAGGTGCTGCGGTTGCGTTCACCCGCGATCCGGTTCACCGGATTCGTCGATGATCTGCAGGAGCTCTACGCGAGCGCGCGGATCGCGATCGCGCCGCTGCGCTTCGGCGCCGGCGTGAAGATCAAGACGATCGAGGCGGTGCAGCACGGCGTCCCGGTGGTCGCGACGCCGACCGGCGTCGAAGGAATCGTGCTCGACGAGCCCGGCGGGGTCGTCGTCACGGAGGATGCGGCGCGCTTCGCCGACGCGGTCGTCGCGCTGCTCGGCGATGAGAACGCGTGGTCGAACGCGCAGCGCGCGGCGTTGCGGCAAGCCGAGCGGTGGCGGACCGCGCCGCGCCGCACCTGGCGCGACGTCGTCGAGGACGTCCTCGCGCGCCGCTCAGCGGCGCGACATCTCGCGTAGCGCGCGCAGCGCCTGCGCGCGCTCGCGGTCTTTCAGCCGGCAGACGTGGGTGACCGCGTCGCTGATGCGGCGCCGCACCCTCTCTTCGTCGACGGCGGCGCGCACGTACGCCGAGGTCGCGATCTGCGCGAGCCGCTCGCGCGCGACCTCGCCCGCGCGCAGCGCGCGGTGCTCGCGCTCTTCGGCTTCGGCGAGCCGCGCGCGCAAGTCGGCGACGTAGCCGTCGCGCACCGAGAGCTCGCTGCGCAGCGCGTCGACTTCCCGCTGCAAACGGTTCAGCTCCGCGGTTCGCTCGCGCGATTCGTCCATCGCGGGCAGGTTCCGAACCGCCGCGCCCGAGTCCCGCCCGGCGGCGCGCTCAGCGCCGCGCGAGCAGCGTGAGCGGCGGACCGGCGGGGCGCACCGTCACGCCGTCGGAGCCGAGCACGACGATGCGCAGCGGCGTCCCGTCGCGCGCGACGTACGTCCCCGGGAACGAGACGCTGAAGCCGCAGTACACGTGGTGCTCGCCGAGCTCCTCGGCGACGTCCTGGCGCTCGAAGCCGTACGCCGCTTCGACGACGTGCTCCCCGACCAGCGCGAAGGCGGCGACGGCCGGCGTTTGCGTGACGGTGTCGGCGGCCCAGCCGTCGATGCGGATCACCGCGTCGCGCGGAACGTGGAGCGTCGAGCCTTGAATCGGCTCGGTGCGGCCGCTCTCGTCGGTCCAGGTGTCGATGCAGCCGCCGGCGGGCTCGACGTCGGCCAGCGGAACGGCCGCGTTCAGCCGGAAGCGCGCGCGCGCCAGCTCACCGGCCCGATCGCCCGCGACGACGAGCGCCAGCGCGTGCTCGCCTGCGGCGAGATCGACGGTCGCGAGCGACGCGCTGAAGCCGGAACCGGCCGCCGACGGATCGCCGAGCGCGCCGGCGACGTCCGGGCGCGGGATGCTGCGCTCGATCGCGTGCTCGGGGCCGCCGTCGATGGTGAGCGCGAAGCTCGTCGCGTTGCCGGGATGATGAGCCCACCCCCGGACGACGAGCACGTCGCCGACGCAAGCGGTCGTTCCGGGCGGCGCGTCGGAGAGCGGCAGGAGTTGGATCTCGTCGATCGCTCCGGTAGCGGGTCGCATTCCGAGACGCGTTTTGGCGAGGACGCGCACGGTTCCCCGTGGCTCGGCCCGTGAAGGAGTCGATCGAAGCCCCGGCGACCTCATTCGTCCGTGCTCCACGAACCGTTCCGCCGGATACCGCTCGCTCTCTGCTTCGCCGCCGCGCTGGCCTCGTGCAGCTCTCCGCCGGCGTCGATCTCCGACCCCGGTCCGGCATTCGTGCGCGTCGGTTCCGAGCAATCGATCTGGTATTTGCCGGCCGGCACGGCGACGTACTGTCTGGTCGCCGACCCCACGCAGATGAACGTCTTCGGCGGCTTCGGCCGCGTCAAGCAGGTCGACGCCGGCGCGACGATCGCCGGCCGCAGGCTCGACGGAACGTGCCGCTATCCCGACGGCGTCTACGAGATCGCCGGCACGGCGTACCGGCTGCACGGCGACGCGTTCTGCCGCGAGCGCCGGCCCGAGAAGCACGCGACCTCGCTACCGGCGGGAACGGCGGTCGGCGTCTCGCGCCGCGACCTCGGGCGCTGCGCTTCCGGCTGATCAGTCCGCGACGCCGGCGCGGGCGTTCTCGGCCAGAAACTTCTCGAAGTAGACTTCGTTGCAGACGTCCTCTTCGATGTCCGCGACGATCGGCTCGGCGCTGAGCGCCGCGACGGCGCGTCCGTCGTTCGGCGCGGCGTACGCGCGGAAGAACGAGTGCATCACGCGGTCGACCGCCTCCGCGCTGACGGTGCGGCGATCGGCCTCGAAGCCGTCGTTGCCGTCGAACCCGACGACGATCTCGTACGACGGAAAGTAGTCGACGAAGTCGTAGCGCGCGCGCATCTCCTCGGCGGCGACGCGCAAGACCGCTTTGGACCAGAACGTCGACTGCGCGACGTGCCGCGGCTCCATCGTCGCCGCGAGCGGAACCGGCGAGACGGTGAGGATCACGCGCAGGTTCCGGTTCAGCGCGCGCGCGATCTGCAGAAACTCGTCGAGATACTGCACGTTCTCGGCGACCGAGAGGTTCCGGAAGCGATAGCGCTCCGCATCGAACGTCCCCACCCCGGCACCCGGGCAGAGCGGGAGCGCGGCCTCGTCCGCGGTGCAGACCCACGTTTCGGTGAGGCCGAGCGTGAAGACGAACACTTCGCTTTCCGCGAGCATGCGGCGCACCGCGGCAAGGTGCTGCTTGCGGTCGGCCTCGAGGGCGGCGACCGAGGCGAAGCCGCCCGGCTCGACGCGCGGCCGGAACGGGTCGGCGAAGCGGTCCTTCAGCGGCCACGGCGGCTCGGACGGCTGGAACGCGCCGGTCGCGCGGCGCGCGAGCTGCACCAGCTGCAGCGTCGTGTAGATGTCGCCGAAGCGCGCCGAGTACGCGCCGTAGTTACGCTTGCGGCGCTGCTTGGCCGACTCCCACACCGGCCCGGGCTCGGCGACGAAGTACGTGTAGCCGGAGGCGCGCAGGCGCTCCGCGATGCGCTGCGCGAAGCAGCTCCCCGCCGACGCGATGCGCGTCGTGCGGTCCACCGTGAAGCGGCCGGCGTGCTGCGGGTCGACGAAACCGGCGGAGCGGTCTGCGAGCGCGCGCGACCAGATCTGAAAATCGGGCAAGCCGGCATAGGGAAACTTCACGGCAGAGCAGCCTCCATGGCGATGGAGTGGTATTGGCGCAAGATCGGTCGCGCGCCCGCGTGACCGACGTGTACCCCGTCGAGCAGCAGCCCGGCCTTGGCGACGTTGCGCTCGGTCATCTCATTCCAGGTGTCGATGAAGCGCATGTTCGCTTCCTCGCAAAAACGGCGCAGCGTCGCGTTGATCGCCAGGTGCACCGCATAGCGCGTGCGCGCGCGCGACGTCACGCCGGTCAGGCGGGCATACTCGTCGTCGTCGCGGGTCGGCGGCGGAAGGCTCGAGACGGCCAGCCGCGGGATGCCGAAATCACGCAGGCCGACCAGCATGCGGAAGAGCTGCCCCATCTGCTCGACGATCCGCTCGTCGAGATCGGCGGCCGGCAAGATGCGCGGCGCCTCGGCGGGCGGCAGCAGCGAGAGGTCCGCGTCGAACGAGAGCAGCGGGTCGGCGTCGAGCGGGATCGAGGCGATGATCTCGCGCGCATCGATCTCGCCGACGGTGAACAACACGTAGGTATGGTCGGCGATCCAGCTTGGGGTGAAGAAGGAGTCGCCGAGGCGCACCGTCAGCAGCTCGCCGGTATACCCGTGCGGGAGCAGTCGCAGCATGTGAAACGCCGCGAGCGCTGCGACGATCCCGGGATGAAACTCGCCTTCCGGGCTCAAGGACGACTTCGCGGAGAGCCCCTGCACGCAATAGGCCTCGCTGACCGCCAGCGGTTCGCCGGTCGTCTCGTCGCGCAACACCAGCGCGTTCAAGGGGCCGCTGTGGCTGTCGCCGATCACGAAGAGGGGGCGCACGTAGGTGTCGGCCATCGGCGATCAGTTCATCGGCGGCGGTCCGTCGAGCCTCCCCTGGCGGCTCAGCCGAACGAGACCCCGTAGAGGATCACACCGAGCTGGCGCGCGTCGGAGCTCAAGCCGAGCTTCGAAGGGACGAACGTCGCGTCGGGGAGCAGCTTGACGCCGACGCTCTTGCCGCGCGCGCTTCCGGGAACGGAAAACGTCAGCGTCTGGCGCCCGACCGGGAGCCCGTGCTTCGACTGCGTGGTGCCGCTTCCGAGTTGGAGCGTGACGCCTTGTTCGCCCGGCTTGTAGAACGCGGCCGGCACGTCGATCTCGACCCGCAGCGTGCGCGCCGTGCGCGGCACGTCGACGCCGAACGTCGCCTGCTGCGCGGTCCAGTGGTCGGGGTAGACGCCTTTCACCGCGGATCCCGGCGCGACGCCGGCCGGCCGGTACTCGGACGGAAGCGATGCGGGGGACGGCCCGGTGTTCGCGTCGTTGCGCTGCGCGCAGCCGGCGAGCGCGCACAGCGAGAGGAACGCGGCGAAGGCGCGCGCTCGAAGACGATGCGGGGACACTGGCATCGGCGCCCTCTTGTCTGCTCTGCGAAACGGACCCTGCAACGCGCGTTACGCGACGCGAAAGGCGGCGCGCGACTTGATGAGATCGTGCGCGACGTAGACCGCCATGACGGCGAACACGGTGACGTGTCCGGCCAGCACGTCTTGCACGATCTGCACCACGGAGCCGTGGCGCATCAGCACCGCGGTGATCTCCGCGGCGGCCGCGACCAGCAGGTACGGCACGAAACCGAAGCGGTGGCGCGCGATCGCGTACGTCGAGAGCAGGCTCGCCAGCGACAGCCCGCCGGCGGCGAGCGCGTACGGGAAGACGATCGCGGCGGCGCCGGTGAAGCGCGGCCCGGCCAGGACGCGCAGGACGAGCTCGGGTGCGACGGCGCAGCAGCCCGCGACGACGGTGATCGTCGCGAGCGCGACCGCGAGCGCGACTGCAAGCACGTTCGTCGCGGGCCGTCCGCTGGCGGCGCGCACGGCGACGTGCGGCAAGAGCACCGTCGGCAGAAACGCGATCGCCGCGAAGATCACGCGCCCGCCGAGGGCGGCGGCGCCGTAGAGCCCGGCGTCGAGCGGATCGAGGAAATGTCGTGCGAGCACGACGTCGTAGAACATCAGCACGACGATTCCGAACGCCGACGTTCCGGTCGCGCCGGCCGTCGCGATCATCCGCCGCAGATCGAGGTGCACGGCGACGCCGATCGCGCGGAACCGCCGGCGCAGCAGCAGCTCCCCGTAGAGCAGCGCGGCGACGACCGAGCCGAGCAGCGAAAGGATGCTCCCGAGCGCGCCGGCCGCGTGGACGAGCGGGATCAGCAGGACGGTCCGCGACGCGTCGATCAGATTCGAGACCGCGAACGACCGAAACGCGCCGAACCCTTGAAACACGCCGCGCTGGAGGAGCAGCGCGAAGCCCACGCCGGCGGTGACGCCGGCGGCGCTCACCAGCTCGGTACGGTCGAGGTGGAGGTATGCGGCGACCAGCTGCTGCGCGAGGAGCGTGGCGAGGGCGATCGCGAGCGCGATCAGCAGCGCGCCGCGCGTGAGCGCGCGGGAGAACGACGCCATCGGTTCGGCCGCGCCGGCGGCGCGCAGGTCGGCGGCCAACTTCGCGGTCACCGTCTGCCCGATCGTCCCCGCGCCGAACACGACCAGCACCAGCGAGATGAGCGACATCACGGCGCCGTAGTCGCGCACCGAGAGCAGCCGCCCCATCAGCATGTAGAACAGATAGTACGAGACGTTCGCCAGCACGCTCGCGCCGAAGACGAGCGCGCCGCTGCGCGTGAAGTCGCTCGCCGCGGCGCGGCGCAGCAGAGCCTTCAGAGCGGCGGCCCCGAGCGCGCTGCGGCCTCCGGCACGGGAGTCTCTCCGGTGCGGGTCTCGATCTGCGGCACGGCGGGCTTCGTGCGCGGCGCCCACACGTACTTCGAGGCACGCCGGCTCGCGATCTCGAGCAGCGTGTGCAGCACCGAGAGAACGTTCGGCAGCGTCAGCGCGTTCGACTTTCCTTGGCGTTTCTCGAACGTCTTGATCGGAATCTGCTTGTAGCTGAACCCGAGCGCGAGCACGATGCACAGGATCTCGGCCTGAAACCCGAACCCGCGCGTGTTCGTGTGCCAGCGCATCACCGCGTGGCGTGGCAGCACGGGAACGCCGTTGTAGTAGTGAATCCGGTTGCCGCTGATCATGTTCACCAGGAAGGTGAAGACCGTCGAGAGGACGCGCCGGGTGATGCTGCGGCCGTGGTTCGGAACGTAGTACGGGATGATGCAGTCCGCTTCGCCGATCGTGCGCAGCACGGCGACGACGCTGTCCCGCGGCTCTCCGAAATCGCCGGGGATCAGCCGGTAGTACTTTCCTTTTCCGACGAACGCGCCGTCGACGTAGTTCTGCGCGAAGCCCTTGTTCTTCTTGTTGGCGCGCAGGACGATGTTGTCGTCGGGGTGCTCGGCGATGTACTGCCGGACGACCTCCCGCGAGCGGTCGCGCGAGCCGTCGTCGATGACGATCACCTCGTAGCTGATCCCCACCTCTTTGCTGGCCGCGAGCAGCATGTCGAGCGTGTCGACGATGTAGTCCGCCTCGTTATAGCAGGAGACGGCGAAGGTGAGCTCGAGCGGCGCGTCGGCGTACGGCGCGGTGACGGAGGCGGCGTCGCGGATGCGCGCGGCGGCCGGCGTCATCGTGACGTCGGCCTCCCAAAAGGACCGGAACGCGCTCTCGCTCATGGTGGTGATCTCGATCTCCGTGGGCAGGTATTGTTGTTACGGCTGGTGGGCGTAGACGAGCGGCCGGCCGGAAAGATCCTCCCATTCGCGCTCGACCCAATCGACGACGCCCTCGACCCCGCTTCGCAGTGGGACGCGCGCGGCCCAGCCGAGCTCGCGCGCGATCTTCGTCGCGTCGATCACGAGCCCGGCTTGCTGCTCGCGCCGATCCTCCACCTCTCGCGTGCAGGTTTCGAAATCCTTGCCGAGCCGCTCGCAGACGAGCCCGACGATCTCGCGCACGCTCGCAAGCTCCGGCGGCGCGACGTTGTACGTTTGGCCGGTCCCGCCGCGCTCGAGGACCGCCAACATCGCGTGCGAGGCGTCGCGCACGTGCAGGTACTGCTTGAGCGCTCGCCCGCCGCCGTGCAGGTCGATCCAGCCGCCGAGCTTCAGCGCGATCGCCGACTTCGGGACGATGCGGTACGGCTGCTGGTAGGGACCGTAGAGGTTCGGCGGGCGCACGATCTGCGCCGGGAAGCCGCTCGCGCCATGATACGCGAGCAGCAACTGGTCGAACGCCGCCTTCGAGACACCGTACGGCGTCGCCGGCGCGGGCGGCGACGCTTCGGTGTGGGGCGGCCCGCCGGCGGCGTAGACGCTCGAGGTCGAGACCTGCAGGAACCGGCGCACGTACGGGTGCCGGTTCAGCCGGTCGACGAGCGCGGCGAGCGCGGCGCAGTTGGTGCGAAAGTAGTCCTCCGGGTGCGCCCAGCTGGCGGCGAGCTCGCCCTGCGCCGCGAAGTTCACCACCCAGTCGGGCCCGAAGGCGTCGAGCGCCGCGCCGATCTCCGCCGGATCGCGGTTCAGGTCGAGCTGCCGGTAGGCGAAGCGGTCGCGTGGTCGCGCGCGGTACGCGCACGACGTTTTCTCGGGGGAGCGGCTGATCGCTAGGACGTCGTGCGCGCCCGTGCCGAGCAGCAGATCGATGAAGTCGCCGCCCGCAAACGAGTTGCCCCCCAGGACGGTGACCCGCACCGGCGCTATTTCAAGCCGGCGAGCTGCATCGTCTTGATGTTGAAGTAGCGCGGGTCGTTCATCGGGTCGGGGATGAGCCCGCGCTCGAACGCCGAGACGAGGTCGCGCACCGCGGTCGCGATGTCGCGCTTGGCCTCGAAGCCGAGCTCGCGCTTGATCAAGTCCGAGTTGATGCGGTACGAGCGCAGGTCGTTCGTCGGCTCGACGTTGATCGTCACGTCCGGGCCGACGACGTCGCGCGTCGTCTCGGCGATCTGGCCGATCGTCTGGTTGTAGTAGCCCGCGTTGTAGATCTTGCCGTCGACCAGCTCGCTCGGGAGCGAGACGGTCTGCACGTACAGGTCCGTCATGTCCTCGATGTGGATGTTCGGGCGCACCTGCGAGCCGCCGAAGACGCGGATCGCGCGGTTGTTCACCGCGTGGTTCGTCATGATGTTCACCGACAGGTCGAGCCGCAGGCGCGGCGCGTAGCCGCAGACCGTCGCGGGGCGCAGGATCAGCGTCTCGAAGCCTTTTTCTCGCGCGTCCGTCAGCAGCTCTTCGCACATCGCCTTGAACTTCGAGTAGTCGGTCAGCGGCTCCAGGCTCAGGTTCTCGGTGACGTGCTCTTCCTGCTTGACGCCGTAGACGCTCGACGAGGAGGCATAGACGAAGCGGGTCACGCCCGCGTCCTTCGACGCGCGAACGAGGCCGGGGAAGCAGTCGTAGTTGATCGACTTGCCGAGATCCGGGTCGAGCTCGAAGCTGGGGTCGTTCGAGATGCAGGCGAGGTGGATCACCGTGTCGGCGCCGGCGACGGCGCGCTCGACCGCCGCGGGATCACGCAGGTCGCCGCGAATCTCGGTGAGGTTCGGGTTGCCGCGGACCGGCGCCAAGCCTTGCTCACCGTAGAGGTACAGGTCGAAGACGACGACCTCGTAGCCCGCGTCGAGCAGCTTGGGGACGAGCCGGCTTCCGACGTAGCCGGCCCCGCCCGTGACCATGACCTTGCGCGCCTTGCGATCCACGATTGATTCCGCGTTTCCTTTACTTGAGCAGCGAGTCGATGAACTTGTACGTCGCAACGCGGTCGACCGCACTGCGGTTGCCGACGATCTGGGCGGCTTGCGCGCCGACGACGTTGGCAACGAAGACGATCATCTTGCCGGGGAGTCCCGCCGCGGCCATCGGCGCGGTCCACGAGAGCACGGCGTCGCCGGTGCCGACGCGGTCGGTCACGCTGCGCGCGAAGGCCGGCCCGCTCGACCAGCCTTCGCCGGTGCGGTAGAACAGCGCGCCGCGCTTGCCGCGCGTGACCAGCGTGTTCTGCGAGCGCAGGCGCTCGGCGACCGCCGTGATCAGTGGCTCGATCTCGCCGATCCGCGCGCGCGAGTCGGAGCGCAGCTCGCCCTCGTTCGTGCAGACGAAGTCCGCGCGCGAGTAGCGCGAGAGCGTGTGGTAGCCGATGTTGGCGGCATTCTGCTGCGTGTTGACCGCCAGGAACTTCGCGCTGCGCTGGACCGTCTCGATCGCCTGCGGGGTGAAGATGCCGTGGCCGAAGTCCGCCACGACGACGAGGTCGTAGCCCGCGGCGATCGACTCCAGGTGCGCGCGGAAGCGCGCCGCGTCCTCGTCGCACAGGAACTCGTCGTTGAAGATGTACACCTCGAACAGCTTCGAGAGGAGATAGCTCTCGACGTAGCGCCGCTTGACGATCGTCGGCGACTCCCGCTTGTAGAAGAAGGTCGGCCGGACGTTCGGGGCGAGCCGCTCGCGCACGAAGTCCTCGCGCGCATCGCGCGCGCCGAGGAACGTGACGAGGCTGACGTCGTCGACGAAGGCGGCGAGGTGGTTCGCGATCGCCAGCACGCCGCCGGCGAACTGCTCCTCGGAGGCGTAGCGCATCGCGAGGACCGGCTCTTTCGACGACTTCCCCATCTGGTCGACGTAGACGTACTCGTCGACGATCGCCTCGCCGACGACGAGGACGCGCATCGTGCGCAGGCTGTCCAGTGCGGCGTGGACCTGCGCAGGCGCGTACGTCGCGCGCAGCTCGGCCAGGTAGTCGTTCACCTCTTGCGAGTGCGAGGAGAGGTGGCGGTTGATGATCGCCGAGCTCGAGAAAGTGAGGTCCTCGGTGTAGTAGACCGTCCCGCCGCCGGCCTGGACCGCGGCCTCTTCCTCGCCGATCTTCCCGGTCACGTCGGCCTGATGGTCCTTGTAGTCGGGGCCCTTGGCGTAGACGTCGGGCCGCACGGCTTTGAGCAGCTCGACCGCGGTCGGCGCGTGGTTGACCGCGACGTGGTCGACGATTTCCAACGCGGCGAGCATCTTCGCGCGGTAGGCCTCGGTGAAGGCCGGCCGGTTCGGCCCCTTGTTCACGTACGCGTCGGCGGTGATGGTGACGACCAGCGCGTCGCCTTGCTTGCGCGCCTCCTCGAAGTGCAGCAGATGGCCGTAGTGGAGCAGATCGAAGACGCCGTGGCAGAGCACGACCTTCTTGCCGGCCGCCTTCATCGCGGCGACGCTCTCCGCCAACTGGTCGACGGAGACGATCTTCTCGACCGCCTGCGAGGGATCCGATACGGTCATGCTTTCGACGTCTCTCCGAGCTGCTCGAACCACACCTTGGTCGCGTCCGCGATCGACTTCGCGTCCCACAGCGGCGCGCCGCGCCAGTCCTCGATGTGCGCCAGCATGCGCCGGACGCCTTCTGCGAACGGGATCTTCGCGCGCCAGCCGAGCAGCCGCTCTGCTTTCGAGGTGTCAGCGAACGTGCAGTCCGGCTCCCCGGGGCGCTTCGGGATGTGCTCGACCTCGCCGCCGAGCAGGCGGCACAGCTCGTTCACGCTGTACGTCCCGCCCGAGCCGAGGTTCAGGATCTCCTCGCGCAGGCCGCTGTTCGCCGCCGTCACGACGCCGTCGACGATGTCGGTGACGTAGGTGAAGTCGCGCGTCTGGGTGCCGTCGCCGACGACCGTGAACGGCCGGCCTGCGAGTTTCTGCGCCAGAAAGACGCCGAAGACCGCACCGTACGTTCCCGAGGTGCGCGCGCGCGGACCGAAGACGTTGAAGAAGCGCAGCGAGACCGTCGGGATGTCGTACACCGCGCCCCAGTGCAGCGCGATCCGCTCGCCGAGATACTTCGTCAGCGCGTACGGGTACTGCGGGCGGATCGGTGCGTCTTCCGGGGTGGGGTAGACCTCCGGTATTCCGTAGCAGGACGACGACGCCGCATAGACGACGCGCTCCGCCCGGGCCGCACGCGCCGCCTCCATCACGTTGAACGTACCGGTGACGTTGGTCGTGAAGTAGTCCCCCGGCCGTTCGATGGACGGCACGATGTCGGCGAGCGCGGCGAGATGGTAGACGACGCGCGCGCCTTCGAACAGCGGCGCCAAAGCGTCCGCATCGCGGATATCCGCGCGGTGGAACCTGCAGCGCCCGGTTGCGAGCGCGTCGGCGAGGTTCGCCTCGCGCCCGACGGCCAGGTTGTCGAGCGCGACGACTTCGTGGCCGTCGGCCAGCAACCGCTCGACCAGATGGCTCCCGATGAATCCCGCGCCGCCGGTGACGAGTACCTTGCGGGCTTCGCTCATAGAGTCGCGGCGATACGGTCCCGCAGAGCGAGCGCGAGCGTGTGGTTGATGATCAAGTGCCCGTCTTCCTGATGGCAGATGCTCTCCGCCCCCACGGTGACGACGAGGTCGGCGGCCTGGCACAGCCGGCTGCCGGGCCGGCCGCACAGGCCGATGACCGTCGCGCCGATCTGCCGGGCGTAGTTCGCCGCGCGAATGACGTTCTCGGAGTTTCCCGAGCCCGAGATCGCGATTAGGATGTCGCTCGGCAGCAGCAAGTTGCGCAGCTGCTCGTAGAAGACGTCGGCGTACTCGAGGTCGTTGCCGATCGCCGTGATGTACGGCATGTTGTCGGTCAGCGCGATCGCGCGAAAGCGTGGCGCGCCCGGCAGCGTCGTCATCTTGTTGAGGTCGTTCATCATGTGTGAGGCCGTCGACGCGCTCCCGCCGTTGCCGACGATGTACGTCGTGCGTCCGGCCCGCCAGCCTTCGAACAAGCGGTCGACTACCTCGCGCACCTGGGCGCGGGAAATCGATTTGACGACCGTCTCCATCTCGTCGAGATAGGCGGTCACCCGATCGCTCGTCGTGCCGGACTCCATGATCCTCGCCTATTGGTCGCCGAGCGCCTGGATTCCCTACCACGCGCCGCGGTGCAGACGATCCCTCGCCCGTTCGTCCTCACCGCGGATGCTTCAGCCGCGGGCACGTCTTTAGTCGTACGATACGGCGAAGAGAACGCGATCGTATTTCGGCTGGGTTCCCTCGGAGCTGAAGACTTGGTGCAAGTGGGGCCAGAGCGGCGCCCTTCTGAGGATAGGCACCTCGTGGGCCCAGACGTCGACGTACGTGATGTGCCCGGCGCGCAGACGGTCGAGCGCGTCCGGCGAAACGAGCGACCACCGGCCCAGGACCGCTCTGACCGTGCCGTAGCCGTTGTAGAGATCAACGTCGCTGTACAAGTTGAGCTGCCCGAGCAGCGAGGCGTCGTACACTTTGTCGTTCGGGCCGAGATGCGCGTTGATGTACTGAAGGTCCGGGGCGCCCTGCACGGCGCCCTCGGGCGCGCCCTCGTAGAGATAGTTCCAGGCGACGAACTGGTTTCCCATCACGCCGTTCTCGGCCGAATGCCGCTGAAGGGGCAGCAAGAACCAGCTGTCCATGACGAGACACGCGACGACGACGGCGCCGAACACGGCGCGCAGCAACGCTCCGCCGAACATCGTCCAGGGTGCCGCCGCCGTCATCGCGTACGCGATCAGCACGGCGACCAGCGCGAACGGAATCTGCGCGTAGCGCGCCTCGACGTTCCCGGTGAGCCAGAGCGGCGCGCACCACAGCACCGTGAAGCCGACGATCCACGGAATCGCCGGCTGCGTTTTTCTCGCCACCCAGGCGAGCGCGATCCACACCGGCAGCGCGATCAGCCACACGGGACCGATGAGGTTGCGAAAATGGTACGGGTCCACCGTGATCGTCCACGGCAGCGCGAGCGCGGCGCCCGCCGAGAGCGCGCGATGAAACGTCCGCGACGCGACGTAGTTCCACTCCACGGCCGAGGGCGTGAGCGGGAACAGCGCGCCGAGGTACGGGTAGACCGGGTTTCCGGTCAGCGTGAAGCTCCGCACGAACGCCGGCAGCATCACGATCAACGCCGCGGCGCAATACACCGGCAGCAACGCGTAGTCGCGGCGCGGCTCGGCCGCCGCCGAGCGGCGGCGCAGCATCGCCACGATCAGCAGCACGAGCAGCGAGAAGAGCGTGAACGCGCCCGTCGACTTGACGCCGTAATTGTAGCCGGCGAACGCGCCCATCAGGACGATCCAGGCGCGCCGGCGGTCGTCGAGCCAGCGCAGAAACGCGTGGAGGGCCAGAATCCCGAACGGCGCCGTCGCCAAGTCGTTGTTCGCGGTCGTCATTCCCCACCCGACGATCGGCGTGCCCAAGAAGACGAGCGCCGCGGTCAACCCCAGCAGGTGCGAGCGGAAGTGCACGCGCGCGAACGTGACGATCACCGCCGCGGTGAAGAGCCCGCCGAGCCACGCGAACAGCTTCGCGCCGGTCGCCCCGAACAGCGCGAACAGGTCGGTGTAGAGAAACTCTTGGTATTGCGGCAGCGCGAACTGAAAGGCTGCGCGGTCGGCGGCCACGATGTTGTAGAAGCCGTGGTGCGCGGCGTAGCGCTTCGCCTCGGCGAGATGGTACATGCGCGCGTCGAACTCCACCTCGGGGCCGAGCGCGCCGAGCAGCGTCGTGATGGCGATGACGAGCAGCGCCGCGCCGATCGCCCAGCACGCGATGCGGCCGCGGTCCCAACCGCGGCGTTTGCGTTCGTGGCGGGCACGTTGCGGCCCGAGCTCGCGCACCAGCCGGAGGGTCTCCACGAACGTGAGCGCGCAGCCGGCGGCGACCATTCCCCACCCGACCGGCTTGAAAAGCAGCCCCGCGCTGCCGACGAGGAACGTCACCACCGTCGCCACGATCAGCCCCGCGGCGAGCGCGAAGACGAGCCGTTCGAACCGGTCGCGCCACTCGACGCGGAAGCAGCGCAGCACCGCGAGGCCCGGTCCGAGCACCGCGAGAGCGAACAGCACGACGCCGGCGAGCACCGTGATGCCGGCCGGCACGTGCGTGACGATCAGCGGAACGCGGGCGAACCGGTCGGCGACGAGGGCGCGCGCGGCGGGATCCCCCACATCGAAGACCGCGGCGCACACGGCGAGCGCCCACAGAAGGAAGGCGAGCAATGCGAGAGCCGCTCCGGCTTTAGCGCGCAACGCCGGACGGATTGATCGCAGCGCATCTGAATCCCTCACCAGCCGGGCGCCGGGCCGCCGGAGAGGTCATCATCGGCCGGCGTCCGAACCACGGCGCTTCGTGCTTGAAACCGCCCCCTCCGCAGTTGCGCTGCGGCTCAGGCTGTATCGCGACATGGTGCGGATCCGAACCGTCGAGGAACGGATCGCCGAGCGGTACGGCGAGCAGCAGATGCGCTGTCCCGTCCACTTGAGCATCGGTCAGGAAGCGATCGCCGCCGGCGTCTCGGCCGCGCTCGAGCCCCGCGACTACGTGCTCTCGACGCACCGCGCCCACGCCCATTATCTCGGCAAGGGCGGCGACATGCGGCGGTTCATCGCCGAGCTGTACGGCCGCGCGACCGGATGCTGCGGCGGCCACGGCGGCTCGATGCATTTGATCGACCTCAGCGTGAACATGCTCGGCGCGACGCCGATCGTCGGCAACATCGTCCCGGTCGCGACCGGCGTCGCGTTCGCGACCTGGCTCGACGGCCGCGACGAAGTGACCGTCGTCTACCTCGGCGACGGCGCGACCGAAGAAGGCGCGTTCCTCGAGAGCATCAACTTCGCCGCGCTCAAGTCGCTGCCGATCGTCTACGTGGTCGAGAACAACTTCTTCTCGGTGTACTCGCCGCTCAGCGTCCGCCAGCCGGCGGCGCGCGACGTCGTCGCGCTCGCCGCGAGCCACGGGATCGCCGGCGCGCGCGGCGACGGAAACGACGTCGAGCAGGTCCACCGCCTCGCCGAGACGGCGGTCGCGCACGCGCGCTCCGGCGCCGGCCCGTACGTCCTCGAGCTCGAGACGTATCGCTGGCGCGAGCACTGCGGCCCGGCGTACGACAACCACCTCGGTTACCGCACCATCGCCGAGTTCGAAGACTGGCGCACCCGCGATCCCATCGTACAGACCGAGCGGCGGCTGACGGACGCCGGCGCGCTGGACGCCGCGCGCAAAGCGGAGATCGTCCGCGAGTTCGAGGCCGAGGTCGACGACGCGTTCGCGTTCGCGCTCGCCTCGCCGTTCCCCGACGGCAGCACGTTCGGCGACGTCTTCAGCGGCGAAACGGCAGGCCGATGAGCCGCGAGATCTCGTACGGCGAAGCGATCCGCGAAGCGACGGATCAGCTGATGGCCGAAAGCGACCGCGTCTACGTGATGGGGCTCGGGACGACGGATCCGAAAGCTGTGTTCGGGACGACCGACGGTCTCGAAGCGAAGTACGGGCCGAAGCGCGTCTTCGACATGCCGACCTCCGAGAACGCGATGACCGGCGTGTGCGTCGGCTCGGCGCTGATGGGGATGCGGCCGATCATGGTCCACCAGCGCATCGACTTCTTGCTCCTCGCGCTCGACCAGATCGTCAACAACGCGGCGAAGTGGTACGCGATGTTCAACGGCCAGCAGAGCGTCCCGCTGGTGATCCGAGCGATCGTCGGCCGCGGCTGGGGCCAAGGGCCGCAGCACAGTCAGAACCTGCAAGCGATGTTCGCGCACGTCCCCGGGCTGAAGGTCGTCACGCCGGCCCTCCCGGCCGACGCCAAAGGGATGCTGATCGCCGCCTCGCACGACGACAACCCGGTGCTGTTCATCGAGCACCGCTGGCTGCACAGCACCTTCGGACCAGTGCCGGAAGCGATGTACGAGACGCCGCTCGGCAAAGCGAAGGTCGTGCGCGCGGGCCGCGACGTGTCGATCGTCGCGACGTCGTTCATGGTGATCGAGGCGCTGCGCGCCGCCGAAGCGCTGGCGCGCGAGGGGATCGAAGCGGAGGTCGTCGACGTGCGCTCGATCCGGCCGCTCGACGTCGAGGGGATCATGCATTCCGTCCGCAAGACCGGGCGGCTCGTCGCCTGCGACGCCGCGTGGAAGACGCTCGGCTTCGCCGGCGAGCTGGTCGCGCTCGCGGCGGAGCTCGCGCTCGAAGATCTGCGCGCGCGCCCGATTCGCGTCACGCTCCCCGACTGGCACACGGCCGCCTCGCCGGTCGCGGCGCAGGTCTACTACCCGACCGCGCTCACCATCGCCAACGACGTCGCGACGATGCTCGGGAAACCGCCGCGCGACGCCGAGGGCTGGCAGCTCGTGCGCAGCACGCCGGCCGATCAGCCCGATCCCTCGTTTCTCGGCCCGTTCTAAAGCGTATGCCGACCCTGTTGACCGTTCCCTACGTCGATCTCGCGCGCCAGCACGCAGCGATCAAAGACGAGCTCTTGGCCGCGGCCGGCCGCGTCATCGAGCGCGGTGACTTCATCCTCGGCACGGAAGTCGCGGAGTTCGAGCGCCGCTTCGCCGAGCTGTGCGGCGTCGCGCACGCCGTCGGTGTGAACTCGGGGATGGAGGCGCTCGTCCTCACCCTCAAAGCCCTGGACGTCGGCGGCGGTGACGAGGTGATCACGCCGCCGAACTCGTTCGTCGCCTCGGCGTCGTGCGTCGCGTTGGCGGGTGCGCGCCCGGTGTTCGTCGACGTCGACGAGAGCTATAATCTCGATCCGCGCCTGGTCGAAGCCGCGATCACGCCGCGCACCAAAGCGATCCTGCCGGTGCACCTCACCGGGCGGCCCGCCGCGATGGAAGCACTCGTCGAGATCGCGCGCCGCCACGACCTCGCGATCGTCGAAGACGCCGCGCAGGCCGTGCTCGCCGAACGGCACGGCAAGCGCGTCGGCGCGTGGGGAACCGCCGGCTGCTTCAGCCTGCACCCGCTCAAGACGCTGAACGCGTGCGGCGACGGCGGCGTCGTGACGACTGACGACGCGCGGCTGGCGGAGCGGCTGCGCGTCCTGCGCAACCTCGGGCTGCGCACGCGCGACGACTGCGTCGAGTGGTCGACGAACTCCCGGCTCGACACGCTGCAGGCCGCGATGCTGCTGGTCAAGCTCGAGCATCTCGAGGACTGGACGCGCCGCCGGCGCGCGAACGCCGCGTACTACCACGCGCACCTCGCCGGCCTGCCCGGGCTGACGCTGCCGGTCGAGCGCCCGAACGAGGTGCAGGTCTACCACACCTTCGTGGTGCTCGCCGAGCGCCGCGACGCGCTGAAAGCGTTCCTGGCCGAACGCGGGATCGGCACGTCGATCCACTATCCGACCCCGATCCATCTGCAGACCGCGGCCGGATCGCTCGGCCACCGCCGGGGCGACTTCCCGGTCACCGAGCACCAGGCCGCGCGCATCCTCAGCCTCCCGGTCCACCAAGACCTGGAGCCGCACGAGCTGGCGTACGTCTGCGAGACGGTCGCCGAATTTTGCCGCCGCCCAGCCTAGAACGCGAGATCATGCCGACCAAGATGCGTGTTCCTTACTCCTACCTCGACCGCCAGTTCGCGAACGTCGACGACTATCTCGACGACGTGCGCGGGCTGGTGCAGAGCGGCGACTTCACCCTCGGCCGGCCGCTGACCGAATTCGAAGAGCGTTTCGCCGCGATGTGCAAGCTGCCGTACGCGGTCGGCGTCGGTTCGGGGACCGACGCGCTGATTCTGGCGCTGAAAGCGGCGGGAGTCGAGCACGGCGACGAGGTGATCACTTCGCCGAACACGTTCATCGCGACGGTCGGCGCGATCGCGATGGCCGGCGCGCGGCCGGTGTTCGTCGACAGCACCGAAGGCTACACGATCGATCCGAGCCTGATCGAAGCGGCGATCACGCCGAAGACGAAAGCGATCATGCCGGTGCACTACTCCGGCAACGTCGCGCGGATGGACGAGATCGCGGCGATCGCCGAGAGACATGGTCTCATCATCGTCGAGGACGCCTGTCAGTCGATCAGCGCCGAGCGCGACGGCAAGCCCGTCGGCTGGTGGGGCGCCGCCGCCGGTTTCAGCCTCCACCCGCTCAAGAACCTCAACGTGTGGGGCGACGGCGGGGTGGTGGTAACGCGCTCGGCCGAGATGCGCGACAAGCTGCGCCTGCTGCGCAACCACGGCTTGGTCAACCGCGACGAGGTCGTTATCTTCGGCCACAACTCGCGCCTCGACACGCTGCAGGCGGTGATCGGAAACCGCTTGATCGCGCAGACGCCCTTCATCACCGAGACGCGCATCGCGAACGCGGCGCGCTACGACGAAGCCTTCGCGGACATACCGGAGATCCGCGTGCCGCGGCGCGAGCCGGGCGTCAAGCACGTCTACCATCTGTACATGCTGCGGGTGGAGCGGCGCGACGAGCTGCTGGCGCATCTCAACGAGAACGGCGTCGAAGCGAAAGTTCACTACCCGATCCCCGTCCATCTGCAGCCCGCCGCGGCGTATCTCGGCTACCGCGCCGGTAACTTTCCGGTCGCGGAGGAGGACGGACGCGTGCTGCTCTCGCTCCCAGCGCACCAGCACCTCACGCCCGAGGAGATCGGCTACGTCATCGAGCAGGTTCGCGCGTTCTACAACGGCTGAGAGCCCGAATGGTTCACTTTCCGACGGTGAACCGGACCGCGCGGCGCAGCAGGTAGAAACCCGAACGTTTTGACGCGCGCAGCGCGGCTTGGACGGCGTGCTCGCCCGGCGCAACGCGGTCGAGCGGGAGCTCGAGCGCGAAGCCGCCACGCGGCGCGCCGCCGGCGGCGATCCCCGGATAGCGAAAGCGACCGTCGATCACCAGGAACGCGTCGCCGCTCCGTGCATGCGTCGCCGGGTCGCTGATCCAGCCGGTGAGGACGATGCTCGCGCGCGGGTCGAAGCGGCTCCCCGAAGACGGCGCACCCGCGATGCCCAGCTCGCCGCCGGGCGCGAAACCGAGCATCGGCAGCGCGTCGAGCGCCGGATAGTTCAGCGCCGGCTCGGCGGCGGATGTTGCTGTGGCGGCGGAGCCGGGAAGCTGCGCGACGTTGGTCGCGCCCTCGCGCGGGCGGAACGCGCGAACGACGAGCAGCCCGGCGACGACGGCGAGGACCAGCGCGGCGACCCCCGCCACGACGAACCGCGGGCGAGCGCGCTCGCGCAGCGGCAATGCCGGCGCGGGAACGCGCCCGCGCAGCGCCCAGCGCATGGCGGCGGCGACGACGGCCAGCCACGCGAGCGCGAGGACGAGAATGTCGGCGACGCGCAGCATCAGCCCGTGATGCGCACGGTTGCAGCGCGCCGTTGCAGCCGCGCTCGCAGGGGTTCCCATGCGAGCAGCATGACGATCCCGACGAACGCGAAGCAGCTCAGCAGCAGGCCGAGGGCGAAAGAGCGCGGAGCATAGCGGAACACGATGCTGTGGTGACCCGGCGTGAGCAGCACGCCGCGAAACCAGTAGTCGGCGGTCAGCAGCGATGCCTGACGGCCGTCGACCGAAACCGTCCAGCCGGGGTAGTCGCTGTCGGTCAGCACGAGCAGCGCGGGCCGCGCGACGTCGGCGGTGATGTCCGCGCGTTGCGAGCCGTACGCGACGATCGTCGCCGGCTCGGCCGCGCCCGCGCCGCGATTCGTGGCGAGCGCGGAGACCGCGGACGCGACCGCGCCGCCTGTCCCGGTCAGGATGGCGGTCGTGAAGACGTCGGTGCTCGGCGCGCGCAGCGCTTCCAGCGCCGCGGCGTCGTCCGGCGCCGCGCGCGCGTGAGAGAAGAGCGCCGCGCGCGGGAGCGTGTGCTTCACCCGGTAGACGCGCGCGTCGGCGTCGTAGACTTTTTCGAAATCAGCGGGGAAGCCGTCGAGCTTCGTGTTTCCGTTGACGACGTACCCGATCGACGAGAGGGCCAGCCATCGCCGGCCCTCGGGCGCTTCGATGGGGAGCCCTTCGTCGCCGGTGAAGCGGTCGGTGAGCACCATCGGCGCGACCGGCGGAAAGAACGCTTTTACGAACGTCAGGTACTTTCGGTAGAAGAGCCCGTCCAGACCGCGCACGTCGCTCAGGCCGAACACGCCGGACCAGTTCGGGTAGAGGAACGCGTCTTGACCGTAGACGCGCTCGCGCGAGCCGGCGGTCTTCTCCTGCAAGAAGCGGATGTACGGGCCGCCGGCGTACGCGGTGACGTTCGTCCGCGGTTCCGCGGTCGCGAAGTAGAACACCGGGACGACGTAGTTCAGCGAGAGATCGATCGCGACCAGCGCGCAGACGATCCCGCCGATCACGTTCGGCCGCGCGAGCCGTTCGAGGCGCGCGCTGCGCAGCAGCGGCGCGAGCGTCGCGGCGGCCGCGATGACGACGAGCCCGATCGTGAACAGCAGCGAGCCGTAGAAGTAGTCCGCGTGCGCCGCGACCGCGCGCACCGGCCCGTCCAGCGCGACGAAGACGAGCGTAAGGGACGCGAGCGCGAACGCGAAGACCGCGGCCGCGGTCCGGCGGCCGGCGCCTTCCATGATGCGCGCGACGCCGAAGCCGCACAGCGCGGCGACGCACCAGGAGATCAGCGCCTGATCGTACTTCCAATACACGAGAAGGTCGTAAATCGGAAGACGGCCGATCCAGTTCGCGAGCGGAGAGCCGTACTGCTTGAGCACCAGAAAGACGAGCGCCGCGAGGAAGAACAGCTCGACCAGCTCGCGCTCTCCGATCCGCCGGCGGAGGGCGGCGCGCACCGCGAACGCGGCCGCGACGAGCGCGAAGAGCGGCGCGACGATCCCGAGATAGCCGTGAATGCCGACGTCGCCCGCAAAACCTTGCAGAATGCTGTTGCGAACCGGCCCGAAGATCAGCGGGACGAAGTACGCGATCGCGGCCGGCGAGAGGTGCTCCGCCTGCAGCCCGGTGCCCGCTTTGTGCACGCTCGAAGCGATCGAAAGGAACTCGGCGAGCGGGAGCAGCATCACGGCGGCGCTGGCGAATCCCAACCCGGTCGCGGCGGCGTAGCGCAGCGCGAGCCGGCCGGAGACCGCGAGCCGCTCGCGCGCGCTCGCGACGCGGACGATCCAGTACGCGTAGACGAGCGAGACGTCGAGCACCTGAGACTCCGGCATCCCGCCGAGCATCATCAGCGCGACGGCGAGCGCGAACAGGCCGGTGGCGAACGCGTCGCGGCGGCGGAAGAGCAGTTCCGCCGCGTAGAACGCGAACGGCAGCAGCAGCTCGACGCTGAGGTGCGGCAAGCCGTAGAAGAAGATGAAGTACCCGTTCAGCATGAACGCGATCGCGCCCGCCGCCGCCGCGGCGAACGGCACGAACAGCCGCAGGTACAGAAACGCGAACAAGCCGGCGAGAAATAGCCGAGCGACGATCCACCACGCGTACGTCACCGCGTTCGGCGCGAGGACCATCGGCAGCGTGAGCGGATAGTACGGCTGCGTCTCCATGTCGGCTGCGACGGGCGTGCCGTACGACATGTACGGGTTCCACAGCGGAGCCTCGTGCTCGGAGAGATAGTCGTGCCGCTCGATCGGCCACATCGGCTCGATGAACCAGCCCGAGGTTCCGGCATCGATGACCTTCTGCATGCGGGTGTTCGTTACGCCGGCCGCGCCGTACGGATAAATGCTCTGAACGTCTTGTGAACTGCTCAGCAGCGTCTGCTGCCCGGTGAGAAACGGAAAGAACAGCAGCAGCAAGATGCCGGCCAGGATCGCGCTGATCCGCGCCGGCTCGTGGTCGCGCAGAATGCGAAGGATCAAGAGGCGGCTAGAACGTCTTCACCCGCGCGAGGCCGCTCGCGCGAAAAATTGCCTCGACCTGCTCGGTCGTTCCCGGCTTCGCGAAGTATCCGACGACGCTGCGCCCCGCCGCGAGCGCGTCGACGTAGTTGTCGACTTGGTCGTCGGGGATCTCGAGGTCGCCGAGCCGGTCGCTCAGCGCCTCGTTCCGGAACGGCCGCTGTCCGTAGCCGCTGCCGATCGTCGTCCCGCTGGTGACGCCGGGGACGCCGGTCCCCTGGCCGCCGCCGGTCAGGAGCCCCGGGTTGGTGAAGCCGAGCGAGGACGCGGCGCCTTGCGTCGAGTCGTCGGGGCCGATGAGCTGAATCGGATCGAGCGGGAGCCCGGCCGTCTTGAGCGCTTCTTCGAGGCCGGAGATGTCGCCGTTTTGCGAGATGCCGGTCACTACCAAGCCCACGAAATACCTCTCATCATGCGGATCGCTGAGCCGGCCTTGTTATCGCGCGTTACGCGCGCTCCTGCCGAATCGCGCGGGCCAACCGGGCGATCCCTTCCGCGATCAGTGGCTCCGGCATCGCGGAGAAGTTGAGCCGCATGCCGTCACCGCGATCGCGGTTCGGATAGAACGGGCGGCCGGGCACGAACACGACGCGGTCCTGGACGGCGCGCTCGAACAGCTCTTCCGTGTCGATCCCCTCGCCGGCGGTCGCCCACAGGAACATCCCGCCGTCGGGGACGTTCCAGCGCACGTGCGCCGGCATCTCGCGCGCGAGCGCGGCGGTCATCGCGTCGCGCCGGTTGCGATACGTCGCGCGCACGCGGTTCAAGTGCGCCTCGAGGCGCGCGCCGTCTTCGACGTACGCGTCGAACACGTACTGCGCGTACGTCGAGGAGTGCAGGTCGGCGCCCTGCTTCGCGGTGACGACCTTGTCGCGCAGCGCGCGGTCGGGAATCACCATCCAGGCGACGCGCAACCCCGGCGCGACCATCTTCGAGCCGGTTCCCAGGAGCGTCACCGCGCCTTTTGCGGCGGCGGCGAGCAGCGGTGGCGGCGGCTCGCGCTCGAACCAGATCTCGCCGTACGGATCGTCTTCCAAGATCGGGACGCCGTAGCGCGCGCATATCTCGACGACGCGCGGCCGGCGCGCCGCGGCGAGCGTGTTTCCGGTCGGGTTCTCGTAGTTCGGAACGAGGTAGAGGAACTTCGGCAGCGGGGCGGCGTTCGCGAAGGCTGCGGCGAGCGCGTCGGGGATGATCCCGTGCTCGTCGCACTCGATCGGCAGATAGCGCGGCTCGAACGCGTCGAACGCCTGAATCGCGCCGAGATACGAAGGGTTCTCGAGCGCGACGACGTCGCCGGGATCGAGGAAGACGCGCGCGAACAGATCCAGCCCTTGCTGCGAGCCGCCCGTGATCACGACGTCGTCGGCGGCGGCATCGACGCCGTGCTTGGCGCGGATGCGCGCCGCCACCCACTCGCGCAGCTCGAGGACGCCGTCGGTGACGGAATACTGCAGCGCCGCGGCGCCGCGAGTTCGCATCACCCGGTCCTGCGCTTCCGAGACGTCGGCGACCGGGAAGAGCTCAGCGGCCGGGAGCCCGCCGCCGAACGAGATTACCTCGGGGTTCTGCGTCACCTTGAGCATCTCGCGGATCGTCGAGGGCTTCAGGCGCTCGCAGCGCCGCGCGAGCCGCGCCGGCGGCAGAACGATGTCCATCTCGCTAGCTTCTTCCCGGACCAGGCGACCGAGCCCGCTCGGTTCGCTTTAGCGCAGGTTGCGCATCGGCGGCCCGCCGACCGGGGCGCGCTGGACCGCAGTGTCGAGCTGGACCGAGCGGATGAAGGAGAGGATCGCCGCGCCGAGCCCGACCAGCCACACCAGCGCGGAGACGGCCCAGCCGATCACCGGCACGATCTCGGCCGCCGAGACGACGACCAGCCCGAGCACCAGCGCGAGCAGCGGCGAGGGCGTCGAAGCCGGCAGCACCAGCTCGCACAGCCGGCGCCCGACCAGCAGCGCGAGCGCGCCGGTCCCGATCCAGACGCCGGCGAACAGCGCCGCGATCTCCAGGAAGACGAGCGGGATCCCGATGATGCTGATCAGCAACAGGATCGCGATCGGGACGACGGCGACGACCGCGATCGTCCCGGTCAGCGCGGAGAGCGCGGGATGCTTCTCGACGCGGTCGAGCGCGACGCGCATCCGCAGCGGGAAGAGCAGGAACATCAGCACGACGACCGCGCTCCCGGCGAGCTTCACCAGCAGGCGGTGGTCCTGCTCGGCGAGCGCGCCGACGCCGCTCCCGAACGCCCACGGCAAGAATGCGCGCGTCCCTTCGTCGGCGCCGCTGTAGACGTGTCCGTTGACCTGTCCGTTGTCGACGATCGTGCAGTGGCCGAACGGCGCGTTGCAGTCGCCGCGGACGATCCCCGCGATCTTCGCATCGCCGAAGACGACGTTGACGTCGCCGTCGACGACCTGGTCGGCGGGGACGTACACGTCGTGCAGCGAGGTCAGGCTGCCGTCGCGCGAGCGCGCCTCGGCCGGCAGCGTCTGCACGATTCCGAGGAGCGCGAAGAACGCGACGGCGAGCGTGAGGAAGCGCGCGTTCACGAGCGGATGCGCTCCGCCAAGCGCGGCCGCACTACGGTGAAGCCGACGATGAGCGCGAGCGCGACCGCGATGTCGAGCACGATCGCGCCGCCGAACAGCGCGCCGAGCGAACCGAAGTCGCCCAGCACGCGCGCGCCGGCGTGACCGAAGGTGCCGAAGGTGTGGAAGAGCTGCGCGCTCGCGTCGAGCGCCGTCTCGCCGAACGCGCGCATCGCCGGACCGGCGAGCAGGAAGCTCGCGCCGATCAGCAGCCAGGCCGCGACCAGATACGAGACGAGATAAGCGTAGACCGGCGCGCTCGAGACGTGCGGGCGCGGCAGCGTGCGGATCTCGGCCATCGTCGCGAAGGTGAAGTTCGCCGGCAGCTCGACGTGGCGCGGCGCGATCATCAGGGCGTCGACGACGCGCAGCTCGTCGAGCACGCCCTTGCAGCGCCCGCAGGCGCCCAAGTGGTTGAGCAGCCGCACGCGCTGCGCCGGGAGCAGCGTGTCGTCGAGATACGCCTCGAACAGCGCCTCAGACGAGCTGCAGCTCACCGAGACCTCCGAGCACCCGGAATTTCCGGGTTGCGCATTTTCCCGTGGCGGTCGCCTCCCGCTCGCGCAGCTTGTGCGCGAGGGCGAGCTTCCCGCGGTGGATCAGCGTCTTGACGTTGCCCAGCGAGAGCCCCATCGTCGTCGCGATCGTCTGGTAGTCCATGTTGTCGTAGAAGCGCAGCGCGAGCACCGTGCGGGTCCGCTCCGGCAGCTCGGCGAGCGCGGCGCGGACCTCGGCCTCGGCCTCGGCGCGCAGGACGCCGCCGGCCGGATCGGCCTCGCGGGAGACGTCCGGGATCGTGTTCTCGAGCGTCTGCTCCTCGCCGAGCTCCGCGAGCGCCGGGCGGCGCAGCGAGCGGCCCAGGAACGTGCGCACGACGTTGCGGGCGATGTGGTACAGCCAGGTCGAGAAGCGGCCCAGGTCGGGGTTGAAGGTACCGAGGTGCGCGTAGGCGCGCAGGAACGTCTCCTGCGCCAAGTCGGCGACGTCCGAGGGCTGGCGGACCGAGGCCCCGATGAAGGAGCCGATCCCCCGCTTGTAGCGCTCGACCAAATGGCCGAAGGCGTCGCGGTCGCCGTCGAGGACCGCCTGGACGAGCCGTTCGTCCGTCACGTCGGGGATTGACTGCAGCGCCATCCTATCGGCTCAGTACCGGATCGAGGCGCCGAAGTTTCCGCCGGCCGAGGGAGAGTTTTCCCGGCCGGCCGAACACCGCGGCCCGTCATGTCACATCGGCGCTGGCTGGTCACGGGGGGGCTAGGGTTCATCGGCTCGGCCTTCGTGCGCTGGGCGCTGCGCGAGCGCTCCGACCTCGCGCTCACCGTGTTGGACGCGATGACCTACGCCGGGAACCCGGCCAACGTGGCGGAGGTCGCCCACGACCCGCGCTACAGCTTCGTCAAAGGCGACATCGCCGACGCCGCGCGGGTCGACGAGGCGATCGGCGCGGGGGTCGACGCGATCGTCAACTTCGCCGCCGAGACCCACGTCGACCGCTCGATCCTCGACCCCGAGGCCTTCATCCGGACCGACGTGATGGGAACCCACGTCCTGCTCGAAGCGGTCCGGCGCCACGGCATCGCCCGCTTCCTCCAGGTCTCGACCGACGAGGTCTACGGCGACGTCGAGCACGGCGCCTCGCGCGAGACCGACTCGCTCCGCCCGCGCAGCCCGTACGCCGCCTCGAAGGCCGGCGGCGACCTGCAGGTGCTGGCCTACCGCGTCACCTACGGCACCCCGGCTCTGATCACGCGCGGCTCCAACACCTACGGACCCCACCAGTATCCGGAGAAGCTGATCCCGCTCTTCGTGACCAACCTGCTCGAAGGCGAGCAGGTCCCGGTCTACGGCGACGGGCTGCAGGTGCGCGACTGGCTGCACGTCGACGACCACGCGCGCGGGATCGCGCACGTCTTGGAGCACGGCGTCCCGGGCGAGGTCTACAACCTCGGCGGCGGGAACGGCCGCACCAACGTCGAGATCACCCGCGAGCTCGTCCGGCTGACCGGCCGCGACTACGAGCGGAGCGTCCGTCACGTGGCCGACCGGCCTGGCCACGACCGCCGCTACGCCCTCGACTGCTCGAAAGCGCGCGCGCTCGGCTGGTCGCCGCGCATCCCGTTCGCGAAAGGCCTCGCCGAGACGGTAGCATGGTATCGTGAGCACGAGGCCTGGTGGCGCCCGATCAAATCAGGCGAGTTCGCCGACTACTACCGCCGCCAGTACGCGCACCGGTAATCCGAAACGAAGAGACGATCATCACGTGAAAGGCATCATCCTCGCCGGGGGGCTCGGGTCGCGGCTGCGGCCGCTGACGAAAGTGACGAACAAGCATCTGCTGCCGATCTACGACCGGCCGATGATCTACTATCCGCTGCAGACGCTGTGCGACGCGGGGATCAGCGAGATCATGATCGTCACCGGCGGCAACAACGCCGGCGACTTTCTCAAGCTGCTCGGCAACGGGCGCGAGTTCGGTCTCCCGCACATCGCGTACACCTATCAGGAAGGCGAAGGCGGGATCGCCGACGCGCTCAAGCTGTGCGAGCACTTCGCCGCCGGCGACTCGGTCACGGTCGTCCTCGGCGACAACATCATCCAGAACAGCATCGCGCCGTACGTGCAGCGCTTCCAGCAGCAGCGCTCCGGCTGCCGGCTGCTGTTGAAGGAAGTCGAAGATCCGGAGCGGTTCGGCGTCGCCGACTTCGACGGCGACCGCATCCTCGGAATCGAGGAGAAGCCGAAGGTTCCGAAGAGCAACTACGCGGTGACCGGGATCTACATGTACGACAAGCGCGTCTTCGACTTCGCGCGCGACCTGCGTCCCTCAGCACGCGGCGAGCTCGAGATCACCGACGTCAACAACGCGTACATCGCCGCCGGCGACTGCTACTGCGACATCCTCGAGGGGTGGTGGACCGACGCCGGGCAGTTCGAGTCGCTGTACCGCGCGACGCAGCTCGTCGCCGAGGAGCGGATGAAGAAGGCTCTCGCCCCGGCGTGATCGCGCAGCGCATCGCGATCGCGGGCGGATCGGGCCAGCTCGGCACGGCGCTGCGCGCGGTCTTCGCGGACCGCGACGTCGTCGCGCCTTCGCACGCCGAGCTCGACTTCGAGGACGGCGCCGCGCTGGCGCGTCTGCTCGACGAGGTGCGGCCCGGCGTGCTGATCAACTGCACCGCGTTCCACCACGTCGACACGTGCGAGCGCGAGCCGGAGCGCGCCTTCGCGGTGAACGCGCTCGCGGTCGACCGCGCGGCGGCCTTGTGCGCGCGCCGCGGCGTCGCATTCGCGACGATCAGCACCGACTACGTCTTCGCCGGCACGCTGGGTCGCGCGTACCGGGAGGACGACGCGGTCGGCCCGCTCACCGCGTACGGCGCCTCGAAGGCGGCCGGCGAGTTTCTCACTCGCCGCCACGGCGAGCGCCACTACGTCGTGCGGACCAGCGGCGTCTTCGGGACGACGGGAACCTCGAGCAAAGGCTATACGCTCATCGAGAAGGTGCTGCGGCAGGCGGAGCGCGGCGAGCCGACGCGCATGGTCGCCGACATGGTGTTCTCACCGTCGTACGCCCCGCACGTCGCACGCGCGCTGCGCGACCTGATCGACCGCCAAGCCTACGGCACGCATCACGCCGTCAACGCCGGCGCGACGTCCTGGTTCGAGTTCGTGCGCGCGGCGTTCGAGAAGGCCGGCTTCGGCGGCGCACCGCTCGAGCGAACGACCTACGCCGCGCTCGGCAACCCGACGCGGCGGCCGATGTACTCGCCACTCGAGAACACGACCTTCGCGCCCGCCGGGATCACCGCGCTCCCGCACTGGTCCGAGGCGCTTGACGAGTTCCTGACGGCGCGCCGCGCCGGCGCGACGGGACACCCGCTCAGCGCGCGGAAGCACCCGGCGTGAACGTTCTCGTCACCGGCGGCGGCGGGTACATCGGGCTGGAACTGTGCCGCCAGCTGCTCTCGCGCGGCGACGCGGTGCGGGTCGTCGACCGGCTGTTCTTCGGCGGCGAGCCGCTGCGCGAACTGGAGCGCCGCAGCGACGGCCGGTTGACCTCGGTGGTCGCCGACGTGCGCGATGTGGACGACGCCTGGCTCGACGGCGTCGACGCCGTTTCGCACCTGGCCGGCCTCTCGAACGATCCGACCGCCGAGTACAACCCGCTCGCCAACTGGGAGATGAACGCGATCGGGACCGAGCGGCTCGCCGAGGCGTGCAAGCGCTGCGGCGTGCGCCGCTTCGTCTTCGGCTCCTCCGCCTCGCTCTACGACGGGCTCGGGCCGGGGATGTTCGACGAGCAGACTCCGGTCGGCCCGCGCGGCGCGTATTCCGAATCGAAGGCGTACGCCGAGCGCGCGCTGCTGCGGCTTGCGGATGAGGATTTCGCGCCCACCATCCTGCGGCAAGGGACGGTCTACGGGTGGTCGGAGCGGATGCGCTTCGACCTCGTCGTCAACACGTTTCTCAAAGACGCTGCGACCGCCGGAAAGCTGTTCTTGCATGGCGGCGGATGGCAGTGGCGGCCGCTGGTCGACGTCACCGACGTCGCGCGCGCGCACGTCGTGTGCCTGACCGCGCCGATCGAGCTGGTGCGCGGCGAGATCTTCAACGTCATGCAGGAGAACTACCAGGTGCGCCAGCTCGCGATGCTGGTCGCGGGCTCGCTCTCGCTGCGCGGCCGCCAGGTCGTTCTTCAGGAGGCGCCGCTGCCGCCGCTGGTGCGCGACTACCGGATGTCGAACCTGAAGATGACTCAGCGGCTCGGCTTCACGCCTGCGGTGACGGTGCTCGAGTCGATCGACGCGATGCTGGAGAAGCTTCCGCTCGACGATCTCGCGTGGCTGGCGAATCCGCGCTGGTACAACATCGCCTGGATGGGAGTCTTGGAAGAAGTGCACGCTTCGCAGCGTGAGTTCGCCTCGATCTACTGATGGCCAAGACGTACGAATCCTTCGACGGCGACGCGCTCGACGATCCGGAATCGGTCGCCGTCAACGCGCTCGTCGCCGAGATGGTCGGGACCGCGCGAACGGTGCTCGCCGTCGGCTTGCGAAACGACGCGCTCGCCGAGCTGCTGCAGAAGCGCGGCGTCGACGTGGTGCGAGCGGACGGCGAGCTCGACACGACGCCGCTCGGCGAGCTAGCCGGAGAGCGGCGCTTCGACGTGATCGTCTTCGCCGACGTCCTGGAGCGCGTGCGCGACGCGGCGCGGCTGCTGGGGTCGGCGCGCGCGCTGCTCGCGCCGGGCGGCTACGTCGTCGCGACGATCCTCAACGTGGGCCACGGCGCGGTGCGGCTGGCCTTGGTCCGCGGGCGGTTCGAGTACCGCGGTCGCGGTAACCTCGACCACACGCGGGTGCGCTTCTTCACCCACGAATCGGTGGAGAAGCTGTTCCAGGAGAGCGGGTACGTCATCGCGGCGATGCAGCGCACGACGGTGCCGGTCTTCGAGCCGTCCGCGCTGTTGCCGATCGTGCGCCGCGAGGACTACGATGCGGCAGTCCTCGACGAAGTGCTCGCCGACCCCGAGGCCGAGACGCTGCAGTTCGTCGTGCGCGCCTATGCCGCCGACGACGGCGAGCTGGTGCCGCGGCTGCGTGCGGAGATCGTTTCGCTGGAAGCGCTCGTGCGCTCCGTTCGCGCCGAGCTCGCGGAAGCGCGCAACGGCGAGCGCGGCTCGGCGCTCGCACAAGCGAACGGGACGTATCTGCCGGTCGCCGGTTCGACGCCGAACGGTGAGGCGCTCGAGCGGCGCTCCCAGCTGGACTCGGAACACCGGCGCGTCCTGCAAATTTCCGACGAGCTGCGCCGCCAGCTCGCGGCCAAGGACACGGTGACGCGCACCGAGCGCGCCCGGCTGGTCGGGGAGCTCGAGCGCGTCGCGGGCGAGTCGGAGCGGCTGCAGGCCGAGCTCGCGGCCCTCGGAGCCGAGCGAAGCCGGCTGAGCGCCGAGCTCGCGGAGCGCGACTCCGAGCGCGCGCGCTTGATCGCCGAGGTCGAGGTCCGCGGGACGGCGCTCGAGCGGTCCGCGCACGTGCTCGCGCAGCAGCAAGCGCTCGCCGTGGAGCGCGCCGGCGAGCTGCAGCGCGCGCACGGGGAGCTCGAAGCAACCCGGTTGCAGCGCGCGTCGCTCCAGGAGCAGATCGAACGCGAGCGGCGGGAGCGCGCGGCCGTAGCGCAGCGGTTGGCGCACGTCGACGCGGAATGCGAGCGGCTCGCCGAACGGCTCGAGCGCGCCCACGCGCTGCTCGAGCTGCGCGAGGCGAGCGCGCGCGACCAAGGCCGCGCCGCGGACCAGCTGCTCGGCGCACTGCGGCGCGCGCAGCGCCGCGCCGAGACGGCGGCCTCGCTCGCGCTCGCCGCACGCGCCGCCGGTTCGCTGGCGCGCGCCGACGCAGCGCCCGCGCAGGCTGCCAACGGCGTTCCGCCGGCGCCGCTGGGCGTCACGACCGACGTCGCCGTGCACGATCCTGAGCCGCCGCGGCGTTCGCTGCCGGGCCGAATTCGCGGCGCCCTGCGCCGGCTGCTCTCCGGGTGAGACGGTTCGAGCCGGTGGCCGATCCGGTCGCCACCGTCATCATGCTGGTCTACTCCTCGGCGGCGCACCTCCCCGGTGCGCTCGACTCGTTGCTCGTCAAGGTCGACCCGCGCTTTCCGTACGAGCTGGTGCTGGTGGCGAACGGCGCGCGGCCCGAGGTCGTCGCGGCGGTGCAGCGCGCGGCGCGCGGCGCGCGGGTCGTCGTCTCGCACGCGAACTTGGGGTTCGGCGGGGGATGCAACCTCGGCGCGCGCTACGCGCGCGCGCCGTACCTCGTCTTCTTGAACGACGACGTCGTGGTCGAGCCCGACTGGCTGGAGTCCTTGGTGCGCCTCGCCGACGAGCGCCCGCGCGCCGGCGCGATCGGCTCGCGCATCGCGAACGCCGACGGAACGCTGCAGGAAGCGGGCGCGGTGATCTTCGCCGACGGCAGCACGGCGCCGGTCGGCCGCGGGCTGCCCGCGGAGTCGCCGCGCTGGCGGGCGGTGCGCGAAGTCGACTACTGCTCCGCTTGTTCGCTGCTCGTGCGGCGCGAAGCGTTCGACGCGGTCCGCGGGTTCGATCTCGGCTATTACCCTGCCTACTACGAAGACGTCGACCTCGCGCTGAAGCTCCGCGCGAGCGGCTGGGAGATTCTGTACCAGCCGCAGTCGCGACTCGTCCACCTGGAGTCGCAGAGCACGACCTCGGATTTCAAGTCGTACTTGTTCGCGCGCAACCTGACGACGTTGCGACGCCGCTGGGCGAGCGTGCTGCCGGCGTTCGCCCCGCCGCAGCCGTGGGATCCCGCCGTCGTCGGCGCGGCGATCCGCACCGCGCGCCGCGCGCGCGCACACGTCCTCGTCATCGACGACCGGCTGCCGAACGCGGGTCTGGGCAGCGGCTTCGGGCGCATGGAAGAGCTGTGCCGCGACCTGCACGGGTCGCGGTTCGCCGTCTCGTTCCACCCGACGTGCGGCTGCGCCGGCGCCGAAGCGGTCGGCGAGCTGGGAATCGAGACGATCGACGGCGACCTGCGAACGTGGCTGGACGATCCGGGGACGCACCTCGACGCCGCCGTCATCTCGCGGCCGCACAACTGGGCGCGCTACGCGGCGCACGTGCGCCGACGTTTTCCGTTCGCGCCCCTGATCTACGACGCCGAGGCGCTCTTCCACCGGCGGTTCGCGCAGTTCGCGGAGCTCACGCCCGACGAAGCGCTGCGCCGCGCGTACCGCGCCGAGCACGCCAGCGCGCGAGAGCTCGAAGAGCGGATCGCGCGCGACGCCGACCACTTGGTGTGCGTCTCCACCGCCGAAGGCGGAATCTTGCGGCGGTTCGCGCCGCGCACGCCGATCGATTGCATGACGGCGACCGCGAGTGGGATCGAGGTGACCGAGAACGGCTTCGAGGAGCGCGCGCCGCGCGTGCTGTTCGCCGCCGGCTGGATGGCCGGCCCCGCCTCACCGAACGTCGACGCGCTGAGCTGGTTCGCGCAGCACGTCGTCCCGCGCGTCGCGGCGCGCGTCCCGGAATGCGAGATCGTCGTGACCGGCGCGAACCCGCCCGCCGAAGCGCTGCGCCACGCGAGCCCGCACGTGCAGCTCGTCGGCTTCGTCGAGGACCTCGCCGCGCTCTATGCGAGCTCGCGCGTCGCCGTCGCACCGATCCGGTTCGGCGCCGGCGTGAAGATCAAGACGATCGAAGCGGTGCAGCACGGCGTCCCCGTCGTCGCGACGAGCCTCGGATCGGAAGGGATCGAGCTCGGCCATGCGAATGCTGTTGCGACGGTTGACGACGCGGCCGCGTTCGCCGACGCGCTGATCGAGCTGCTTCTCGACGAGCGCGCCTGGGAGCTGCGCCGGTCCGCCGCCGTCGCGCAAGCGCGCGCATGGGCGCAAGCCGCGCGCCGCTCGTGGCTCGACATTTTGGAGGAAGTCCTGGAGCGGGGCGTCAGCCGCGCAGCATCGAGCGCAGCGCTTGCAGCGCTGCCACCCGGTCGCGATCTCGCAGGAGCGCGACGAGCGTGACCGCTTCTTCGATCCGGCGCCGAATTGCCGCCTCGTCCGCCGAAGCGCGGACGTAGTGCTCGAAGGTGCGCTCCGCGTCCTCGGCGCGCAGCCGGTTCAGCTCCCGCTCCGCCGCCGCTAGACTTTCGGTCGCTTCGATCAGGCGCCGCTGCAAGTCCGCGACGTACCCGTCGCGCACGGCGAGCTCGGCGCGCAGCGCGTCGCACTCGTGCTGCGTGCGGTCGAGGTCGCGCAAGCGCCGCTCGAGCGCGGCGGCGAGGGCACGTTCGCGCGGCGCGTCCACGCCGGCGAGCGGCTCTTCGAAACGGACCAGCCCGCGTTCCGCGTCGTCGCTCATCAGCCCGCCTTCAGCGTGAGGCACAGGTTGGTCGGGACGAATCCGCGGCCGTCGCCGGCGAGCAGCGAGATCGTGAACGCCGTTCCGGCCGACTCGACGTACGAGCCCGGAAAGCTCGCGCTGAAACCACAATAGCGCAACGCCTCGCAGCGCAAGGTAGCCGCGACGTCGGGCCGATCGAAACCGTAGACCGCGGGGACGGCGTGCTCGCCGACGATTGCGACGACGCCGCGCGCCGCGACGCGCGCCTGGTCGTCGGCGGCCCACCCGCGAATCGTCACGACCTCGCCGCGGCGAACGGTGATCTCCGGGCCGCCGACGGTGCGCGACATCCCGTCTTCGTCGATGTAGTAGTCGACCGCGGCCGCAACCGCGTTCCCGAAGCCGGTCGGACGGTGGACGCGAACGTCGATCGTGCGCTTCGCGATCACCTCCTCGGCCCCGCGTTCGTCCCACGCGACGAGCGCGACGTCGTGGCGTCCGCTCTCCAGATCGGAGGTCGGAATCACCGCGCGGTAGCCGCACAGCTGGGCCTCGGGATCGCCGAGCACCGCGACGACGTCGGGTCGCGGGTCGCCGACCGTAAGGGGGTAGCGGCGGCGGCCTCCGACGACGATGTTCGCCGCCGCGCGCGGCGGCAGAATCCAGCCGCGCACGTCGAGCGCGTCGCCCGACGTGACGTTGCGGGTCGCCTCGGCGGTCGTCGTCACGCTGATAGCGTCGAGCGCTCCGTGCACCATCGGTTCAACCTGCCTGGTGAGCCGCCTGAAATCCTGCTGCCGCGCGGTTCAGACCCGAATCGTCGCGCTGTGCGCGACGTAGGCGTTCCAGATCTCGTCGAACAGAAATGCGTCGACCATACCGGCGGCGGCGGCGCCGAACGCGCGATGCGCGCGCCCGGCGAGCTCCGCCGAGCACGGGTCGACGACGCCGGTTGCGCGCGTCGCCTCGGAACGAGCGCGCTGCCGTGGTGCGAGAAACGCGCGCACCTGCCGGCGCGTCTTCTCGGTGATCGCCAGGCCCACCCGAGCGTCGCGGATGCAGCGGGCCAGCACCGCTTCCCAGTCGCGCATCATCTCTTCGTACATGATGAACGTTCGCGGCGCGCCGCGCGCGTGGCGTTCGGCGAGAAGGTTGTACTTCAGCCACAGCGCGTACGAGTGCGCGACGGAAAGATCGTCGCGCGCGGCGAGAGAGGACGCGACCTCGTCCGGCGCCCGAACCAGGTGCACGAACTTCGGGGCGAAGCCGAGCCGCGTCGCCGCGGCAATCCAGTACGGCAACAGCGCGGAGATGCGCGGCTCTTTGACGATCAGCGGACCGTCGTCACCGAAGCCGCCGGCGAGAAATCCCGTCAGCTCCTCGACGAAGCGCCGCCGGTCGGCGAGCCCGGGCGGGTCAAGCTGCAGCGCGAGCCCGGGGTCGTACCACGATGAGCCGTGCGCGCTCAAGAACCGGTCGTTGAACTCGAGCGCTTCCTGCGGTTCCCAGTAGCCGGCCGGGTTGCCGTAGTTCGCCGGCAGCAGACGGCGCGGCAGCACGCCCCCGCACAGCGACAACAGGCGAGCGAGCGCAGACGAACCGCTGCGTCCCATGCCGACTACGAACACGACGTCGCGCGCTGCCGCGAACCTCATCGTGCGCGAGCTTCGGCGGCGCCGCGGCCGCCGCCTCGCACGCCGAACCCCACCAGGATAAACGCCGCTGTGGTTCGCAACGATGCGCAGGATTCATCGAACGGGAGAGCGTGCTTGTCTTCGATCGTCTATTCGTGCGTGGTCGAACCGCAGCCGAAGTTCTTGCACCAGCTCTCGATTTGGGCGACGACGCTGATCGAGCTGGCCGGCGTGCGCGCGGACGATCTGTTCGTTCACGTCGTCGGCGGCGACTACGCCGCGGACGTCGCCGACTACGCCGCCGCGCGCGGGATACCGCACGCGGAGGTCGCGCGCTTCGGCGACGGGCGCTACTGCAACAAGCTGCGCCAGCTTCGCAGCGCGCCGCTGCGGCGCTACCCGTTCGTCGCGCTCTGCGACACCGACCTGGCCTTTTGCGAGGCGCTCGAACCGCACCGCGCCGGGCGCGTCGCCGCGAAGATCGTCGACCTGCCGAACCCGCCGTTGGAGCTGCTCGAAGGTTTGTACCGGCGCGCCGGCTTCAGCAACTTCCCCGAGCTCGCACGTTGCACGAACGCGGATGCGTGGACGTTCGCGAACAACTGCAACGGCGGGCTGTACCAAATCGACGCAGAGTTTCTCCGCGAGCTCGCTCCGCGCTGGGAGAAATGGGCGCTCTGGGTGCTGGAGCAGCGCGAGCTGCAAGGCGCGTACGCCGTTCATGCGGATCAGCTCGGGTTCGGTCTGGCGATGTGGGAGCTGGGCGAAAACGTGGCGCCGCTTCCGACGGCGAAGAACTTTCCGACCCATCTTCCGCCGGACAGCTACGCTGCGGACGGCACGGCGCCTGCGATCCTGCACTATCACGACCGGCTCGCGCCGGACGGCATGCTCCTTCCGCTCGGCGTGCCGCGCGCCGACGAGCGCGTTCGGCTGGTGAACGACGTCTTGTCCGCCGAACGGCGCGCGAGCTTCGACAACGCGCGGTTCTGGAACTTTCGCTACCGCGAGCACGCGGCGCTGGGCTCCGGGCTCGGCTCGCGCGGGCGCGCCGCCGACGAGAAGCGGCGTCTTATCGCGAGCGTGATCGCCGTAACGTCGCCGGGCTCGGTGCTCGACGTGGGCTGCGGGGACTTGTTCGTCACCGGCGAGCTCCCGATCGCCGCGTACGTCGGGCTCGACGTGAGCGCCGAAGCGATTCGGATCGCGCGCGCGCGCCGCGCGGACTGGCATTTCATCACGGGCGACGTACTTTCGGCCGCGCTCGATCCGGCAGACGTCGTGCTGTGTTTCGACGTTCTGATCCACGAGCGCGACGCTCACCGGTATCGGGCCGCCGTGTCGCGGCTCGCCGCGCTCGCAAAGCACACGCTGGTCGTCGCGGCGTACAACCAAGAACCGTGGCTAACGTCGGCCATGACGTTCTATCACGAGCCCATCTCGCGCACTCTGAGGGAAAGCGGCGCGTTTGAGTCGCTCGAGATCATCGGCGGCTACCGCGATACGACCGTGCTGCGCGCGGAGCGCCGGGCCGAACCCGACGCGGTGTAAACTCGCGGTAAAAATTAGGCCTTCGGTACTACTACAGTCCTCAGAATTGTGGGCCAAGTCGGAAGGGCGGGAGCTTGGGTCGCTGAATAGCCGCTTCCCGACACCACCTTCGCTTCGACCGCTGAGCGGCCGAGCTTGCACCCTGTTTCAGGAAGAGGAAGAGGAACCTATGAAGTTTCTATTGGCCTTGGCGCTGGGTGTCGCGGGAGCATGTTTGCTCGCCCCGACCGCGGCGAACGCGCAGGCGACCCGAACGTGGGTGTCCGGAGTCGGTGACGATGCGAACCCGTGCAGCCGAACCGCTCCGTGCAAGACCTTTGCAGGCGCGATCTCTAAGACGGCCGTTGCCGGTGAAATCAACTGCCTGGATCCCGGCGGCTTCGGCGCGCTGACGATCACGAAGTCGATCGCGATCAAATGCGACTACAACCCCGAGGCCGGCGTGCTCGTCTCGGGGACGAACGGGTTCGTCGTGCAGGGCTCGGCGACCGACATCATCTGGATCAGCGGGCTCGACTTCGAAGGGCTCGGCGCGGGTAATCCCAGCAACCCGCTGAGCCTGAACGGAATCAAGATCATCTCGGCCGCGATGGTGACGGTCTCGGACTGCACGATTCGCGCGTTCACCAACACCAACGGCACGGACGGCAACGGGATCTTCCTGAGCAATACCGGGACGACCAAGCTGTTCGTCGACAACACGCTCATCGGCGACAACCTCAACGTCGGCGTCGAGGCGAAACCGCAAGGCGGCGCAACGGGGAACGTCGAGATCTACAACACGCGCTCGACGAACAACGGCACGGGGTACCGCGCGAACGGAACGGGCGGGGCGGCCGCGGTCACGATGGGCGTCAACCACAGCGAGGCGAGCCACAACGGCGGCGCCGGCGTGAACTCGACGTCCGGGGCGGGCCCGGCGACGGTGACGATCGCGCACAGCTCGCTCTCGTTCAACAACGTCGCGGTCGCCGGCGGCGGATCGGCGACCTCGAACCTGCGCGTCG
>JAFAKB010000093.1 GCA_019235885.1 Candidatus Eremiobacterota bacterium
GACGCGGCCAGACCTCCTGCTGATGCTCGGCTGGATGCACTTGGTGCCACCGGCGTTCTTGGAGCGCTTTCCACAGACGATCAACGTGCATCCGGCGTTCTTGCCGCTCGATCCCGCCGCCGACCACGACGTCGCGCCGGACGGGACGACGATCCCGGCGCTGCGCGGCGCGCATGCGCTGCGCGACGCGCTCACGCAGCGCGTCGCGTGGATCGGCGCGACCGTGCACTACGTGACGGCCGAGACCGATCGCGGCGAAGTGCTCGCGCGCATCCCGGTCGCCGTCGACGATGCGGCGACCGAGAGCGCGCTGCGGGAGAAGGTGCGCGCCGCCGAGTTTGCGGCGGTCGACGAGGCGATTAGGAGCTGGTGCGCGCGGCGCTAACGGCCGTAGCCACCGTGACCGACGCCGTCGCCGTGTCCGTCACCGTCGCCGTGCCCATTGCCGTCGCCGTGATGGTCGCGGTCGCAATCACCGTGGTGATCGCCGTTCCCGCCATCCCAATCGTGATGGTCGCCCCAGCCGTGGTGGTCCCCGTCGCGATCGCAGGGATGGTGCGACGGTTGCGGAGTCGGTGAAGCGGTCGGCGTCGGCGTCGGCGTCGGCGTCGGCGTCGGCGTCGGTGACGGCGTCGGTGACGGCGTCGGTGACGGCGTCGGAATGAAGACCGCGTCCGCGTGTCGCTGCGCCTGCGCGGCACCGACCGCGGGCAGTGCATGCGTCCCGGTTGCGCCCGCCGAGCAGCCCGCGACCGCGCAAGCGCACGCGACGAGAAGAAACAGCGGCTTTCTCATATCCACCCCTTCCGTGAGTAAGCGGCCGCTTCGTTGGCGGCACAGGAGTGACATTCGCGATGCAGTCTATGGTGCGCTGCATCACGTTATGTGTCCCTTATGCGAAGGCGAGATTCGGGTCGGCGACGAGCGTGAGGGCGTCGGCGCGCGCGAGCCCCGCACGATGCTCGGCGGCGGCCGCGATCATCGCGGCATTGTCGGTGCAGAAGCGCCGCTCGGGGACGAAGTGCGGGAGCTTGCGGCGGCGCGCGAGCTGCACGAAGGCGTGTTGCAGCGCGCTGTTCGCCGCGACCCCGCCGGAAAGGACGAGCGCGTTGTAGTCGCCACGGTCGAGCGCGCGCGCGGTGCGATCGATCAGCACGTCGACGACCGCCGCCTGGAACGATGCTGCGACGTCTTCCCGGCGCACGTGCTTCCCCTCGTCCGATTCGAGAAAGTAGCGCACCGAGGTCTTGAGTCCGGAAAAGCTCATGTCGAGCGAACCCTCGTCGGGGCGATGCCGTGGAAACGCGATCGCTTTGGGATCGCCGTCGCGCGCGAGCGCGTCGAGCGCGGGTCCGCCCGGGAACGGAAGATCGAGCAGCCGCGCCGTTTTGTCGTAGGCTTCACCGGCGGCGTCGTCGCGCGTCTTGCCGATCACGCGCAGGTTCGTCGGCGAATGCACCTCGACGAGCTGCGAGTGGCCGCCGGAGACCAGCAGCGCGAGAAACGGGTACGGCGGCGGTTCGTCGCGCTCAAGGAATGCGGCGAAAATATGACCGTGCAAGTGGTTGACCGCATAGAGCGGGAGGCCGGTCGCGAACGCGAGCCCCTTCGCAGCGGCGACGCCGACGACGAGGCTGCCGATCAAGCCCGGCCCGGCGGTCACCGCGATCCCGTGGAGCTCGCCGAGGGGGACGCCGGCGCGGGTCAGCGCGTCGTCGACCGCCGCCGAGAGCAGAGCCGCGTGGCGGCGCGAGGCGATCTCGGGGACGATCCCACCGTACTTGGCGTGGAATTCGTCCTGGCTGGTCGAGACGTTCGAGAGCACGCGCACGCCGTCGCGGACGACCGCGGTCGCCGTGTCGTCGCAGGACGTCTCGATCCCGAGCAGCAGCACTTCCGATCAGACTCGTAGCGCGGCGCCGCCGGTTGCGGTACGGTGCTCAGGTGCGCGCCACGAGATCAAAATGCAACCGCCAGGTGACACGTTTTTCCGCCCCTCTAGGGCCGGCCCCGCGGATGTTCCAGCCGTTGCCGACACTCCTTGATGCCGGCTGCAATCCCGATTCGTTCGTAGAGCTCAAGCGCACGGGTCCACAATGGGTCGGCGTCACCTCCGCGCTTGTCGAGCAGCACAGCGTAGGCGCGCACGGCGTTCGCCAAATCCAAGGGTTTCGCGTCGTGAGTTCGGTACAGCTCAAGCGTCTCGCGGTAAACTTCCTCCGCCTCTTCAAGCGACCCCATCTCGCTCAGCACATCGGCGGCATGGCGCAATGCGTGAGCTTCACCAGCAGTGTCCCCAGCCATTCTGAATGCTTCGGAGGCGCGCCGGTAGTCAGCGAGAGATTCCTTCCGCAAGCCGCTGCGCCTCAGTTCGTACGCCTCTCGTTCTATCGCATATCCATCGTTTTGCATCGTCGTTCGCCTCTGCGTTACGAACCGGCTGAGCAGTGATGCCGCCCCGACCTCCGGCCGGCCGCGAGCTTGGGATGGGTTGATATTGCTCGATGAGCTCGGCCGGCGTCAAGCCGCCGAGAGCAGTTTGCCGCCGGCGGAGTTGTCGTCGACCGCCGGTTGCGGTACGGTGCTGACGTGCGGCCCCAACTGCGCTACCTGGCTGTCGCCGCGTGCGGCGGCAGCGCGTTCTTGGACATGTACGCGACGCAGCCGCTCTTGCCGGAACTGCGCGCCGAGTTCAACACGGGCGAGGCGGCGGTCGGCGGGACGATTTCGGTTCTGACGTTCGCCTGCGCGCTGGCCGCGCCGTTCGTCGGCCCGCTCGCCGACGCCGTTGGTCGCAAGCGCGTGATCGTCGGCGCGATCCTCGGGCTCGCCGCGGTGACGTTCGCCGCGGCGCACGCGCAGACGCTGCGCGAGCTGCTCGTCTGGCGATTCGTGCAAGGGTTGTTCATGCCGGCCGTGTTCGCCGTGACGCTGGCGTACATGGCCGAGGAGTTTCCGCCGTCGGTCGGCGGTCGCGCGGTCGCCGCGTACATTTCCGGCAACGTCTTGGGCGGATTTCTCGGGCGGTACGTGGCGGCGCTGGTGGCCGACCGCTGGGACTGGCACGCCGCGTTCGTCGTGCTCGGCGTTCTGAACTTGGTCGGTGCGGCGTTCGTGTGGTTCGCGCTGCCGCGCGCACGACGGTTCACGCGCCAGCGCTCGGCGCGCGATGCGTTCGGCGCGGTGGGAAAGTTCTTGCGCGATCCGCAGCTGCTCGCGACGTACGCGATCGGCGGGAGCGTGCTGTTCTCGCTGGTCGCCGCGTTCACGTTCGCGACCTACCATCTCGCCGCGCCGCCGTTCGGCCTGGGCACGGTCGCGCTCGGCAACGTGTTCTTCGTTTACCTGGTCGGCGTCGTGGCGACGCCGCTCGCGGGACGGCTGATCGACCGCGTCGGCCACCGCACCGCGCTGCTGTTCGCGATGGCGCTGAGCGCCGCGGGGATTCTCCTGACGCTGATTCCGACCGTTGTGACGATCGTCGCCGGCTTGGGCCTCATGTCGACCGGCGTGTTCGCCTCGCAAGCCGCGTCGCAAGGCTACATCGGCGTCGTCGCGCGCGAGCGCCGCTCGACCGCCGCGGCGCTCTACCTGACGTTCTACTACACCGCCGGCGGACTCGGCGCGGTGCTTCCCGCGGCGGTGTGGTCCCACGGCGGCTGGCCACCGACCGCGGCGCTGATTCTCGCAGTGCAAGTCTTCGGCGCCGCGCTCGCGGCGATCTTCTGGACGAAACCGGTGCGCGCCGATTCCGCCGGCATCAGCACGGTCGGCTAGCGCTCGCACCCGCGCAAGCGCGTTCTCTTACCGGCGCGACGCGACCCGTTTCGTCAGCTCTTCGGCGAACTGCTCGATCGTCTCGGTGCGCTTCGCCTCGACGCCGCGCTCGTTGACGTTCACCGTTCCCGCGGCGGCTTCGGACTTGCCGACGACGAGGATGTACGGCACCTTCTGCGTCTTCCAGTGGCGGATCTTGTAGCCGAGCTTTTCGTTCGAGGAATCCACGTCGATGCGGAAGCCGCGCGCGCGCAACGTGTCGCGCACCTCGTACGCATAGTCGAGCTGGTGCTCGGTGATCGGCGCGACGACCGCCTGCACCGGCGCGAGCCAGGCCGGAAACGCTCCGCCGAAGTGCTCGATCAGCACGCCGAAGAAACGCTCCATCGAGCCGGCGAGCGCGCGGTGGATCATCACCGGGCGGTGGTCCGCGCCGTCCGGTCCGCGGTACTTCAGATCGAAGCGTTCGGGCAACAGGAAGTCCACCTGCACCGTGCCGAGCTGCCACTTGCGACCGATCGCGTCGTGCAGGTTGATGTCGAGCTTCGGGCCGTAGAACGCGCCCCCGCCCTCGTCGACCTCGTACGGAAGGTTGCGCGACTCCAGCGCCTTGCGGATCGCGCTCTCCGCGATCTCATCGGTCGGCGCGCGGTGCTCGCGCGTGCTGAGGAAATACTCGAAGTCCTTGAAGTCGAACGCTTCCATCAGCCGCAGCGCCTCGTCGAGCGTCTGCTCGAACTCACCCTGCACCTGTTCGGGCGTGCAAAACAGGTGCGCGTCGTCCTGGGTGAAACCGCGCACGCGGGTCAGCCCGTGCAGCGTCCCGCTCAGCTCGAAGCGGTAGACCGTGCCGAACTCGCTGTACCGCAGCGGAAGATCGCGGTACGAGCGCAGGTCGGCTTTGTAGATGAGGATGTGGCCGGGGCAGTTCATCGGCTTGAGGCGGAAGCGCTGGCCCTCGACCTCGAGCGGCCCGAACATCCCGTGCGCGAAGTTCTCCAGGTGTCCGGAGATCGCGTAGAGGTCTTCGTGCACGACGTGCGGCGTGACGACCGGCAGGTAGCCGCGCTCGCGCAGGCCTTCGCGGATGAACTCCTCGACGATCCCGCGCATCAGCGCGCCCTTCGGGTGCCAGAAGATCAGCCCGCCGCCGGCGAGCTCGTCGACGTGGTAAAGGTCGAGCTCGCGCCCGAGCTTGCGGTGATCGCGCTTCTCGGCTTCTTCCAGGAACTTGTGGTAGTCATCGAGCTCTTGCTGGGTCGGGAACGCGGTGCCGTAGATGCGCTGCAGCATCGCGTTCTTCGAGTCGCCGCGCCAGTACGCGCCGGCGACCGACTCCAGCTCGAGCGCGCCGATCGCGCCGGTCGAGTCGGCGTGGCCGCCGCGGCACAGGTCGGTGAACGCACCGATCGTGTAGAGCGTGATCGGCTCGTCTTCAGGGATGCCTCGCGCGATCTCGACCTTGTACGGGTTGTCGCGGAAGTGCTCGATCGCCTCGTCGCGCGTTACCCGCTCGCCCGTCATCGGATAGTCGGCCGCGACGATCTCGCGCATCCGCGCTTCGAGCTTGCGCAGATCGTCCGGCGTGAACGGCTTGGCGCGGTCGAAGTCGTAGTAGAACCCGTTCTCGATGGCAGGGCCGATCGTCGGCTTCGCCTCGGGGAAGATGTCCTGCACGGCGTACGCGAGCACGTGCGCGGCGGTGTGGCGCAGATGGTCGATGTCCACGGCGGGGTGCGGTTGCTCCGGAGGCGCTCCGGTGGTCGAGGTCGTCACGCGGCCCTCTTCGCCGCGCGCGTTCGGCTTGCCTCACACGCCGCCGTAGGCGTGACGAAATCGGGCCGCTCCGCTACACTCGCGGGATGCTCCAAGCAGCCAGCCATGAGCGCCACCGTGGCGGACCGCAGACGATCCGCGATCTCGTCCTCGGGATGGCCGACGGGCTGACGGTCCCCTTCGCGCTCGCCGCCGGCGTGACCGGTGCGATCGCCGCGAGCAAGATCGTGCTCACCGCCGGCTTGGCGGAGATCGTCGCCGGCGCGATCTCGATGGGGCTCGGCGGTTACTTGGCCGCCCGCAGCGAGCTCGCGCACTACAACAAAGAGTACGCCCGCGAGGTGCGCGAGACGCACGAGATCCCGAACGAAGAGAAGGCCGAGGTCGCGCAGATCCTGCACGACTACGGCGTCCGCGAGCCGACGCTCTCGCGCGTGGTCAACGAGATCGCAAGCGACCGCGAGCAGTGGGTCGAGTTCATGATGCGCAACGAGCTCGGTCTCGAGCGCCCCGACGACCGCGCGGCGCCGCGCAGCGCGATCCTGGTCGGCGGCGGCTACGTGCTCGGCGGAATCTTCCCGCTCGCGCCATACGCGCTCGTCCACGACGCACACCAAGCGCTGACGTGGTCGATCGTCTTCACGACGTTCGCGCTGCTCGTGTTCGGCGCCGTCCGCGCCCGCGTGCTCGCAACGCCGGTCCTCCTCGGCGCGCTACAGACCTGGTTCATCGGCGCGCTCGCCGCAGGCGTCGCATATGCGCTCGCGCGGCTGGTAAACCACGCGGTCTGACTAGCCGGCTTGGCGCTGCCGGTCAGCGCGGCCGAGCAGCTCGCGCACCGTCGCTATCGGGATGAACAGCTTCAGCGACCCGGGCTCGAAACGGCGGAAGCCGACGCGTTCGTAGAACGCGACGACCTTTTCCTCGAGCGCGTCGACGACGATCGCGACGCCGCCGACCTCGTCGGCGACGCGCGCGCAGCGCGCCATCGCGTCCATCAGCAACAGCTCTCCAATGCCGCGGCGCTTGACGGACTCCGAGACCGCCAACCGCGCGACCAGCGATGCCGGAAGCTCGTGCTTGGGCAGCTTCAGCTTCTTTGCGATGGTGTCGGGGAGGGCGCCGGCGTCGATGCGGCACGTCGTCACCGTGTAGTATCCGAGGATCACCGTTTCGTCCGCTTCGTCGACTGCGACGTACGTTTTCGAGAGCCCCTTGGCGAGTGCCTGATGCGCGTACTCGTGAATGAACCGGTCGAGCGGCTCTTTGCCTGATCTAAACGCCAGGCGGTGGTGCTTGTCCTTTTGCAGGGACTCGATGATCACGGGCGGCTCTTGACCTCGCGCGCATAGCGTTTGGCGAGCGCAACGAGCCGGTCGTTCGGCCGAGGCGGCTTCGCCAATGCCGTGAGGAACGTCTCACGGGCGCGGTCGTTAAGAACGATCCGCTCATGCTCGGCGATGACGCGCTTCGCGCGCTCTTCCACCGCGGTTCGCATGAACTCGGACAGCGTCTGCCCGGTCAGCGTGGCAGCGCGAATCAGGAGTTCCTTCTGCTCCGCCGTGGGGCGGAATTGCGCGCGGTCCCGCGTCTTGCGCGCGCCGCTGGACGCCAATGCGGTAATGCGGTCATCTTCGGATTTCGAAAGCGGCGACATGCGAACAAGCTCCTGAGGTGAGTTCCGGCGAGGCTTGCATTGTACGCCATTTTGGCGTACAATGCAAGGCGTGCCTCAGCGGCTAGCGGTTCTTGAGCGCCGTTCGGTCTCATCTTGTTATCTTGTGCCTTGAAGATAAAACGCTGGAGACGCCGCCGATGCACAAAACCCGGATCGTGTTACGACCCGGGTTTTCTGACGATGGTGGGCGGCAGAAGGATTGAACTTCTGACCTCTACAGTGTCAATGTAGCGCTCTCCCACTGAGCTAGCCGCCCGTCCAAGGGGTGAGTGTACCGGATGCGCCCGGCGAAAGTCAAACCCCTTTCCCGTGCCGCTATGCCCGGGCCGCGCTGCTGCCAAGCGCCGCCCGAACGGGCTTGAATCGGCGCTCGAGCGCGCCGCCCAGCCCGCCGGGGACAAAGAGGACCAGCACGATGAAGAGCACGCCCAGCAGAAAGAGCGGTTCCGAGAGCGGGACGCGCAGCACGCCGGGGAGTGACTGCACCGCGGGCGTGTTCGAGAGCGCGACCAGGCGGAAGTCGAGGTACTCGTAGACGATCCCGCCGAGCACCGCGCCCCATAGCGTCCCGACGCCGCCGAGTACGACCATCACCAGCAGCGCGAGCGTGAAGTCGGCGGTCGTCACCTGCGGGTTCGCGCCGCCTTGCAGCAGCAGGTAGACCACGCCGGTCGCCGACGCCAGAAACGCCGAGAGCACGAACGCCCCGAGCTTGTAGAGGTACGGGTTGAGCCCGAGCACGCCGACGCGGCGCTCGTTCTCGCGGATCGCCTGCCACACGCGGCCCGGCGGCGAGTTCACAGCCCGCCACGCAATCGCGTACACCACCAGCAGCAGCGCCAGCGCGATCCAATAGACGTTGTGCGTGTTCGCGACGCCGACCAGCGCGGGCGGGAGCGTGTCGCTGCCGAGCGCGAGACCCTCTTCCCCGCCGGTCAGCCCGAACGGGTTCTGGCTCACCAGAATCGAGCCGGCCTGCGCGAACGCCAGCGTCACCATCGCGAACGGAATGTCGCGCATCCGCAGGCAGATCGCGCCGAGCGCCAGCGGCAGCACGACGGAGACGACGGCGGTCAGCGCGAGCGCTTGCGGCAGGCTCCAGTGCCAGCGCGTCAGCGCGATCGCCGTCACGTAGACGCCGGTAGCGAAGTACAGCGCGTGCCCGAACGAGAGCAGCCCGACGTACCCGAACACGAGATCGTACGTGAGCGCGAGCGCGCCGAAGACGAAGCACAGCCCGAGCAGGTTCAACGTGCCGGGCGCATTGAGCGCGCCTTCGAACAAACCCGGAATCGCGATCCCGATCCACGGCAGCGCGATGCACAGCGCGAGCACGACGCCGAGCGCGATCAAGCGCGTGCGACGCGTCATGCCGTCGAAGCTCCCGCGAAACCGCCGGGCCGTATCAGCAGCACCACCGCGAGCAGCAGCACGACCGAGAAGTCGCCGACCCCCGTCGCGCCGTAGAAGTTCAGAAACTGCTGCAGCTCGCCGACGACGACCGCCGCGGCGGCGGAGCCGGTGACCGAGCCGAGCCCGCCGATGATCACGACGATGAACGCGAAGATAAGCATCCCGGTGCCGCGCCCCGGATCGATCGTGCCGTAGTACGTTCCGGCGAGCATCCCGGCGAGCCCGGCCGCCATCCCGCCGATCGCGAACACCAGCGTGAAGGCGCGCTGCACGTCGATGCCGAGCGCCTGCACCATGGCGCGGTTCTCGACCCCCGCGCGCACGATGAGCCCGAACCGCGTGCGACGCAAGAAGAACAGCAGCAGCCCAAACACGATCAGCGCCGCGACGATGACCAGCAGCCGGGTGTTCGGGATGTTCGCGCCGACGACCGATGTCGTTCTCGTCATCCAGTCCGGCAGCGCGAGCCGCTGCGGATCGCTTCCGAAGCCGCCTTGCACCAGCGCGATCGTCGCGAGAGCGAGCCCGACCGTCACCAGCACCTGGCCGACGTGGCGCGCGTACAGCGGGCGAATCAACACGACTTCGGTCAACGCGGCAAACACGCCGCCGACGACGATCGCCACCGCGACCGCCGCGATCCACTGCACGCCGGGCGACTGACCGCCGAGCGCGCGCGCCACCGACCAGCCCGCGTACGCCGCGACCGTGAAGAACGCGCCGTGCGCGAAGTTCAGCACGCGCATCAAGCCCCAGATCAGCGAGAGCCCCGCGGCGATCAGGAAATAGAGCGCGCCCAGGCCGAGCCCGGTGATCAGCAGCAGCGCGAAGGTCGTCATGGCGTCAGTGGCTCCCCGCCGCGGCGAGGCCGAGATGCTTGCGCGCCAGCGCCGCGTCGCCCATCAGCTCGTCGACCTCGCCGGTGAACGAGACGCGGCCTTGGTCGAGCACGATCACCTCGCGCACCAGCGCGTGCGCGACGCTGAGGTTTTGCTCGACGAGCAGGATCGTCGCGACGTCGGCCGCGCGCCGCAGCGCGTCGACGACGTGCCGCACGACCAGCGGCGCGAGCCCCTTCGTCGGCTCGTCGATCAGCAGGATCCGGTCGTCCGGATTCAGCAGTGCGCGCGCCAGCGCGACCATCTGCTGCTGCCCGCCCGACAGCGTGCCGCCTTTTTGCGCGGCGCGCTGCTTGAGCTCCGGAAACAGCTCGTAGACCAGCTCGTACCGCGGCGCCGGCGCGCGCTCGGCCAGGCGCAAATTTTCCGCGACGGTCAACCCCGCGAAGACGTCGCGGTCCTCCGGAACGTACGCCACCCCGCGCCGCACGATCTCGTGCGTCGGCAAATTGATCGTCTCATCGCCGCCGAGCAGCACGCTGCCCGTGCGCGGAACCAGGCCCAGGATTCCGCGCAGCGCCGTCGTCTTTCCGACGCCGTTGCGGCCGAGCAGCCCGGTGATCCCGCCGCGCCGCACGTCGAACGAGACGCCTTGCAGGACGTGCGACTCGGCGAGGTACACGTCGAGCTCGCGCACCGCGAGCAGCGGGCCGGCGCCGTTCACAGCGGATCTCCGAGGTATGCCGACTGCACCGTCTCGTTCGCGACGATGCGCTCGGGTGTGTCGACGGCGAGCAGCGCGCCGTGGTGCATCACCGCCATCCGGTCGGCGAGTCCCATCACCAAGTCCATGCGGTGCTCCACCATGAGCACCGTCTTGCCGCGCTCGCGGTGGATGCTGCGGATCAGCGTCATCATCTCGGGGACGTCTTCGACCGCGATCCCTGCCGTCGGCTCGTCGAGCAGCACCACCTGCGGATCGCCGCACAAGAGAATCGCAAGGTCGAGCTTGCGCTTCTCGCCGTGCGAAAGCAGCGCGGCCTTCGTCTGCGCGCGCGCTTCGAGGCCGACCGAGGCCAGCGCGGCGCGCGCGCGCTCCAGCGCGTCGCGCTGCGCGTCGGCCAGCACCCAGACGCGGTTCGAGCCGCCGAGGTACGCCTGCGCGGCGAGCCGCGCGTTCTCCAGCGTCGTGAGCTCGGCGAAGATCGTGGAGGTCTGAAACGTGCGGCCCAGACCGAGCCGTGCGCGCACGTACGCCGGCGCACGCGTGACGTCGGTTCCGCGAAAGACGATGCGGCCCGCGGTCGGGCGCGTGACGCCCGAGAGCAGGTTGAACAGCGTCGTCTTGCCGGCGCCGTTCGGCCCGATGATGACGAGGAACTCGCCCTCGTTCACCGCCAGGCTCACGTCGTCGACGATCACGGCGCCGCGGATGTGCAGGCCGAGCTGCTCGGTCTCCATCACCACGGCGCCGGACCGTTCCGGCGCCGGCGTTACTTGAACGGCTTCACCGGCGGCGCGACCGCGCCGGGCGGAACCGTGCGCAGCAGCCGCGGCTCGAGTGATCCCGGCTTCCCTTCGAGCTTCGCGACGAACATCGGCTGCAGCATCGCGTGGTCTGCCGCGCGCACCGTCTGCCGGCCCTTGGGCGCCTCGAACGTCCAGCCTTCGAGCGCCGGGATCATCTTGGCGACGTCGTCCCCGTCGGCTTTCTCGATGGCGTGCACGATCATCTGCGCCGCGACGAACCCGTCGGCGGAGAAGATGTCGGGGACTTTGTTCTGCTTCTTGAGCCCGGCGATCAGGGCGTCGTTGACCTTGTTCTTCGGCGCCTGGTAGAAATAGTGCGAGAGGAACGAGAGCTTCGATCCGGCGCTGCCCAGCGTCTCGTACGTCGAGCGCTGGTCGAGCCCGGTCACCACCTTGGTTGCGCCGAGCACGCCGGAGTCGTCGAGCGCCTTCCACATCGCGGGCGCGGTCGCGCCGGCCCAGGCGACGAAGAGCAGATCGGGCCTCGCGTCCTTGATCTTCTGCGCGAACGGCGCGAAGTCGTTGGCCGAGGGCGGGGCCAGCACGCTGGAGACCTCGCCGCCGGCGCCGCCGAGCACCGCGCGAACCGCGTTGACGTTGGCTTGCCCGAAGGTCGAGTCTTGTGCGAACACGACGACCTTCTTGCCGCGCAAGTTCGTGCCGACGATCGTTCCCGCGGTCAGCACGTCCTGGTACGTCTGGCGCCCCGAGCGAAACGTGTTGCGGTTGATGCCGGTGAGCGCGTCGGTCGCGGCCGGCCCGGAGACGAAGAGGACGTTGTTCTCCTTCGCGAGCGGCGCGAGCTGCGTCCCGGCGCCCGAGCTGGTCGAGCCGCCGATGATCTTGAAGCCTTGGCCGATGAGCTCTTTGGCCGCCGCGACCGCCTTGGCGGCGTCGGTCGCGTCGTCGCGCTCGGTGACGACGATCTTGTGGCCCGCCGCCGTCCCCGTCCCGTGCGTGGCGTAGTCGAGCCCGACCGCGAACCCGTCGGCGTACTGCGCGCCGTACGACGCGAGCGCGCCGGTCTTCGAGTAGATCAGCCCGACGTTGACCGGGCCCTTCGGCCCGGCGGCTTGCGCGGGCGCGATCCCGCTCAGCGCGACGAGCTCGACGAGCAGCGCCGACGCCGTCAGCGCAGCAACAACCTCACGTAACCTCAAAGTTCTCTCCTGTTGAAGCACCTGCGTTCGCGCACAGATTCTGCCGGCTAGGAAAAATCGCCTCGCCGGGAAACCGTGGGCGGACCAGGCACGCCTTTCGGAGGGAGCGCCCACGATGCCTCACCTGGAGTACGAGTCCGTCGCGCCGGTGATGATCGTCGAGCGGGTCGCACCGACGCGCGACTTCTTTCGCGACCGCCTCGGGTTCACCGAGACGGTCGCAATGGACCACGACGGAGAGCTCGGCTTCGTCATGCTGGTCAAGGACCGTGTGACGCTGATGGTCCAGTCGCACGCGGCAACGATCGGGGACGTCGGTCACGACGCCGCGCGCAAGGTGAACGAGACGCTCTCCGGCCGCGGCGCGGTAATGCTGTACGTGACCGTCAGTGACGTCGAGCTGGTCGTGCCCGCGGTCGCCGACGCCGACGTCATCGTTCCGCTGCGCAAGACGTTCTACGGGATGCACGAGATCACGATCCGCGAGCCGGGCGGGCACGCGGTGATGCTCGCCTCCCGGCTCCCGGAGTGAGAGTTCAGCCTTTCTGCTGTTTGACCGGTTTTTGGGCGCGGTTCAGGACCAGGATGCGGTCGGCGTGGCGCGCGCCCAGCGCCTTCTGGTCGCAGAACACTTTGACCAGCTGCCCTGAGTGCAGCGACTTCATCTGATACGTCGTCTTGCCGTCCTCGGAGAAGACTTGGTCGAAGTGCGGAAGGAGTAGGAAGCTCCGCTCCTTGCCGGTCTTGTCGTCCTTGACCTTGATGTTGGTGGTCGAGATGTGGACGAGGGTGCCCTCGACCCACGACGAGCCGACCGGCGCGGCCATGGCCGTGCCGCCTGCGGACGTGCCGACGAGGGTGACGATTTGAAGTGCCGCGAGCCCCGCGGCAACGAGAAGAGTACGCATGTGTTCACTCTTCCCGGTTCAGCGTGTTTTTCGCACGCGAGCCGGGCGCCGCTTCCGGCGTCCGGCTCCGTGGCGTTCAGCCGGTCACTGAGCCAGGATCACGCCGCTCGTGGCGCCGATCGTCGTAGGGACGCTCGTCGACCACTGGGCGGTGCCGCCCGCGGCCCACGTCGTGCTCGTGTTCTGAACCAGGACGTGGCCGTAGCTGTACGAGAGGCCGGTGATCGTTTTCGACGAGGTGTTCGTGTTGACGACCGCCGCGCAGCGGCCGATCGAGCTGCCGGCCTGATAGCAGGTCGCGTACTCGCGCACGAACAGCCCGGGGGTCGAGGTCTGAAACGTCGTGACGTCGTTGTTCGACGGCGTCGCGACGCGCGGCGAGGACGGGACCACCGACTCTTCCGGGAAGGTCGTGTCGTTGGTCCACGCGCTCGTAGTCGCGGGGTTCACCTCGAACAGCGCTTCCACCGAGTACGTCGGGTCGTACACGATCCAGTGGCTCGCGATCTCGAAGAGGAGCAAGGTCTCGTCGGTGTCCTCCTCGACCACGTACTTGCCGCGGTTGTGATAGTTCAGGATCGCGTCGGCGATCTTCACCCACTTGCCGCTGTCGTACTGGTTCGGGCTCCACGTTCCCTCGAGCATCGCGCCCTTGACCTTGGTGGCTGCCAGCCATTGCAAGTCGTAGCTGTTCGTCGCGATGCCGTTGTTCCCGATGACGTTGTGAGCCGAGGCGTTCGCCAGCGCGATCGCGTCGTTCGCGTACGCTTGTTGCGGGTTGCTGGCGCCGTCCCACTCGACCGCCGTCTCGCCGTACTTGTAGCACCAGTAGCCGCCCGACGAGTCGCACAGCGGCGGCGAGTAGTGCGCAGAGCCGAACGATGAGCCGGAGTCGCAGCGCCCGTAGTCGATCAGGCAGTTGTACGCGCCGCCCGCGTCGTCTTCGAAGACGTCGGTCGCATACGGATTCTGCGAGGTTGCCGCGGCGAAGGCCGCCTGCACGTCGGGATCCCCGATGTACAGCGGTTCGCCCACGTCGCCGTTGTACAACCCGTCGGCGCGGTCGAACAGGCGGTTTCCGTTCGTCTGGTGCTGGTATGCGTGCGCATAGCTTCCGCTCTGCGCGTGCAGATACGAGGCGACCTGCCCGCCGCAGTTCGCACCGTTCTCCGGGAAGTCGTTGGAGTTCACGCTGTAGCCGCTCGGGATGGCGCAGTAGTACGTGATGTTCGGGTCGACGTAGACGACGATGTGCTTCGCGCCCGAGGCGGCCAGGTTTGCGCCGGTGGTGTCCTGGTCGTTTCGGAAATAGACTTCGTTCCAGTCGACGTGCGAGGCCATCCAGCTGTCGCTGATCCCCGTGTTCTGGTCCGATACGCACGTCTGGTTCGCATCGCAGGCGTAGAGCCAGTTCTGCACGTGCGTGGGCCCGGCGGGGGCGCTCGCCGCACCCTTCGAGTGATGGTTCGCGATCTGGGTCGACGTGAGCACGCTCGGGTAGACCGCGACTTCGTCGATCGTCCCCGGCAAGGTGTTGCGCGAAGAGTTCTGGCCGCCGCCGATCGAGAGCCCGTAGCTGCCGATTCCGCTGTAGCTCACCGAGCCGCTGGCGGTCGCGCTCGCTTCGAGGGTGCCGTTGACGTAGATCTTCGCCGTCGTCCCGTCGTATGTGCCGACGAGATGGTAGACCGTGCCGGTCGAGAGCGTCGTCGTCCCCTGCACGTAAAAGTACCCCGCCCCGGCCGTCGTGTTGCCGTAGAAAGCGGCTTGGTTCGTCGAGTAGATCTGCAACGAATAGCCTTGTCCGTGCTGGTCGCCGTACGAAACGACGTCGATGATGCCGCTCGGCGTGCTCGATTCCTTGACCCACGCTTCGACGCTGACCGAGGTGGGCTGCAGCGTCGAGCTCTGCGAAACTTGGGCCGTCGTCGTGGAGCCGGTGGCCGAGCCCGAGAAGGTCGCGGCGTAGTCGGACGTTCCGGTGACCAGACCGGTCGCATGGTGCGTGATCGAGCTGCCGTAGCTCCCGTTGAGCTGATGCGTCGTCGCGTCGGCGAGCAGGCTGCCCGCGTCGTCGAGGCGGTAGTACGCGGCCGGCGAGTCGCCCATCACCGTCGTTGCATAGGGATCGCCGGTCGACGTCGGCGTCGTCGTGCCGGCGGCGTAGTGGGCCTGTATCCGCGCGGCCGTCAGCGCGCTGCCATAGATCGAGACGTCGTCGACCGCGCCGTTCAAGATGTTGCGCGAGGTCGACTGGCCGCCGCCGATCGAGAGCCCGTAGGTGCCGACGCTGCCGTAGTTGACATTGCCCGATCCCGCTGCGCTAGCCTCGAGCTGACCGTTGACGTACAGCCGTGCGGTCGTGCCGTCGTAACTGCCCGCCACGTGGTACGCGGTGCCCGTCGAGAGCACCGTGCTGCCGGCGACGTAGGCGTAGCTCGTCGGCGTGAGGACGTAGAAGCTGAACGTGTTCGACGGCGTGATCTGGATCGACCACGCCTGTCCGCTCGACTGCGGGCCGTACGAGACGACGTCGATGAAGCCGCCCGAATTCGCGGCAGATTCCTTGACCCAGCCTTCGATCGTAATGTTGGTCGGCTGGAGCGCCGTGTTTTTCGCGACGGTGGCAATGCCGTTCGCGCTCCACGACCCGCCGGGGAACGTCGTCGCCGCGTCCGAGTTCGTCGAAACGAGGCTGGCGGCGCCATGTGTAACGGAACTGCCGTAGGAACCATTGAGCCCGTTCGACGAGGAGTCGGTCAGCGTGCTGCCGGTGTCGTCGAGCCGGTAGTAGGCGAGCGGCGAGTCGGCGAGGACGGCATTCGGATAGGCGGCCTCGACGATCGTCCGAACGTGTCTTGCGCCGCCACTCGCCTCCCTGGGCAAGACGGAGACCGCTGAGTGGCGCCCACCGCAGCCGGTGAGCGCAAGAAAAGAAGCGCACACCATCGTCACCATGGTGAACGCACGAAGATAGTGCTGCACGGAGACACCCTCTCTGTTAGTCACCCCGCATTTTGGGGTCGCGAAAGGGCCATACCGCGCCAGCAGTCGCGCTAAACGTCAGTATTCTGCGAGTGTGCGCTATGCCGCTTTGCGGGAGCGCCCCGCCGCCTTAGGCTTCCGCTTGCGCTTCGCGCGCTCGGCGCGGACGGATTTCGCCAGCACGTCGGAGAGCGGCTCAGCCTCGCTCGCGATCAGCCGTTCGATGAGCGCGACGACCGCCGTCTCGTGGCGGTCGAGGGCGTCCGCCGACGCGCGCGCCGCGGCGTTCTCGAGCAGCTGCAGCGCGCCGTTCTTGAGGAACTCGTCGATCACGCCTGGATAGATGTACGACTTCTTGCAGACCGCCGGCGTGTTGCCGAGGTGCGCGGCGACGCCCTTGACGACCTCGGCGATCAGGTGCTTGCGCGCGGTGACGCTCTCTTCTTCGGCTTTGAGTGCGGCCAGCTCGAGCGCGCAAAGCATCGTGCCGTCCCACGTGCGGAAGTCTTTGGCGGTGAACTCGCCGCCGCTGATCTCCTTGATGTATTCGTTCACGTCCTCGGAGCGCACCGGCCGCACGACGCCGTCGTCGTCGACGTACTCGAAGAGCTGCTGGCCCGGAAGGTCCTGCGCGCGCTGCACGATGCGCGCGATGCGCTTGTCGCGGACTTCGATCTCGTGTTCCTTCCCGCTCTTGCCGCGGAAACGGAAATAGACTTTCGAGCCCTCGACCTCGGCGTGCTCGTCGCGCAACGTCGTCACGCCGAACGACTCGTTCTCGCGCGCGTACTCCTCGTTGCCGACGCGGATCGCGGTGCGCTCGAGCAGCGAGACGATCGCCGCCAGCACCTTCTCGCGCGGCATCCCCGGCCGGCCCAAGTCGCTGTGCACTGCCGTGCGGATCGCGGGCAGCGCCTTGGCGAACTCGATCATGCGGTCGAACTTGTTCTCGTCGCGGACCTCGCGCCAGCGCTTGTGGTAGCGGTACTGCTTGCGCCCGCGCGCGTCGCGGCCCGTCGCCTGAAGATGGCCGTTGGAGATCGGCGAGATCCAGACGTCCGTGTAGGCGGGCGGGATCGCCAGCGCCTTGATCCGCGCGATCTCCTTCCGATCGGTGATCGGCTTCCCGTCGGCCGCGATGAAGGAGAAGCCTGCCCGGCGCTTGACCCGCCGGATCCCGGGGATCGCGTCGGTGATGTAGCGCAGCCCCGCCGCCTTCGCGGCCTCCGGTCCCTCGGTCGGTTGCAGCATGCGGGACGGTTTGTACCCGCCGGAAGCCCTAGACAGGCTTCGGGAAGTCCCGGTAGAATGTGCCGGTTCGCCAAAACGGCGGTGGACGTGGGCGCGTAGCTCAGTGGGAGAGCATCCGCTTCACACGCGGGGGGTCGTTGGTTCAATCCCAACCGTGCCCACCATCTCGTCGATTGGCGCTGTAGCTCAGTTGGTTTAGAGCGCCGCCCTGTCACGGCGGAGGTCGAGGGTTCGAGCCCCTTCAGCGTCGCCAGTACGCGAGCGCCGGATCACGGAAACGAGGTCCGGCGTTCGGTTTTCCGAACACGCGCAGGCGTGGCGTCGATCGCGATCGAGCACGTGTCGAAGCGGTATCCGACAGGGACCGTGGCGCTCGACGACGTGAGCTTGGAGATCGGCGAGGGCGAGTTCGTCGCGGTCGTCGGTCCGAGCGGATGCGGGAAGAGCACGCTGCTGCGCATCCTCGCCGGGCTCGACCGGGCGACAGAGGGCCGCGTCGCGATCGCCGGCGCTGCGCGCGACGACGAGCTGCCGAGCGCGACCGTGTTTCAAGAGGCGTCGCTCTTTCCGTGGATGCGCGTGCACGAGAACGTCGCGGTCGCGTTCGACTCGCTCGGCGTGCCGCGCGACGAAGTGCGGGCGCGCGTGCGCGAGGTGTTGGGACTCGTCGGCCTCGCCGACTACGCGCGCGCGTGGCCGCACGAGCTCTCGGGCGGGATGAAGCAGCGCGCCGCGGTCGCGCGCGCGTTCGTCACCGACCCGCCGGTGCTGTTCATGGACGAGCCGTTCGGCGCGCTCGACGAGCAGACGCGCGTCGGTCTCGCCAACGAGCTCATGCGGCTGTGGGAGCGCTCGCCGAAAACGATCGTCTTCGTGACCCACGGGATCGAAGAAGCGGTGACGCTCGCCGACCGCGTGGTCGTGCTCTCCGCGCGCCCGGGGCAGGTCAAGGAGATCGTCCCGATCGATTTTCCGCGCCCGCGCGACGCGGTGGCGATCCGCGGCGAGCCGCGCTTCGGCGAGCACGTCGTGCGCATCTGGGAGCTGCTGCGGTGAACGGCGTGCGCTGGATGAAGATCGCGGCGCCGCTCTCGCTGATCGCGCTGTGGCAGCTCGCCGTCTCGACGCGCTTCTTGAATTCCGGACTCTTTCCGCCGCCGAGCGCGATCTTTGCGAACTTCATCGCGTACGCCGCCAGCGGCGAGCTCGGCACGAACGCGTACTGGACCCTCTCGCGGCTGCTGATCGGGCTTCTGCTCGGCGGCGTTCCGGGCACGCTGATCGGGCTCGCGATGGGGACGAGCACGTGGGTGCGCGCATACTTCGGCCCGGTGATCGCGCTGCTCTACCCCATCCCGAAGATCGCGATACTGCCGCTGTTCTACTTCATTTTCGGCACCGGCGAGGCGGCGAAGTGGGCCGCCGTCGCGGTCGGCGTGTTCTTCTTGATGGCGATCAACACGGAAGCCGGCGTGCGGCAGATCGAGACGATCTATCTCGACGTCGCGCGCGCGTACCGCCTCCGGCCGGCGACGTTCTTTTTCCGCGTGCTGCTCCCGGGCGCGCTGCCGAACATCTATGCGGGGCTCAAGCTGAGCATCGGGATCGCGATCGTGCTCGCCGTCGCCGCGGAGTATCAGCTCACGAGAACGGGCTTGGGCTTCGCCATCTTCAACGCGCAGCAGCTGCTCGACGTCGAGCGCTTGTATGCCGCGCTGGTCGCGGTCTCGCTGCTCGGGTTCGTGTTGTCGGGACTCCTCGACGCGATCGAAGCGGTCGCGATACCGTGGCGAGCGCACCGCCGGCCGTAGCTCACGCACGATTCGTCCCCCGCGTACGCACGAATGTTCGTGATCGCGAGCACAAGGCGTGGCCTGAAGAGCCCACACAAATGTCGTGGGCTATTTGCTTGGGAACGAACCGGCTGTGGAGACCGACGGAGGAACCCCGGTCCGCAAGCACATTCGCGCGATCTTGGTCACGGCGGACCCGATCGAGGCATCCCGCTGGGCAGACGCCGTGCGCACCGACGTCTCGATGGAGCTGCGCTGTGCCGGCAGCCTCGAAGCGATGGTGAAGATCCTCGGGCGCGCGGAATTCGACGTCGCGCTCCTTGGTCGCAGCCTTCCCGACGGCTCGTACCGCGACGCGCTCCGGGCGCTCCACCTCACGCAGGAAGGTTTGCCGGCGATCGTCATCGCGACGCTCGACCGCGAGGCGATTCGTGACGCGCACGCGCTCGGTGCGGTCGACGTCGTCGCGCCGCTGAACCTCTCGCGCTTGGGCCCCGCGGTTGCGCGCGCGCTGCGCGAAGCGGTCCTCGTCTGCTCGCTGCGCCACGTGCGCGCGGAGTTCGACCGCGTGATGCTGGAGCGGCGTGATCCGGTCACCGGGCTCCCCCCGCGCGAAGCGTTCGAGCGCCATGCGCGCAGCGCGCTCGCGGACTACGACCGCGACGGAAAGTCGCTCGCCGTGCTGTTCGTCGACGTCGACCGCTTTCGCGTGGTGAACGATCTCGGCGACCACGCGACCGGCGACGGCGTCTTGCGGCAGATCGCCTCGCGGCTGCACGACGCGCTTCCCGACGCGTACGTCGCGCGCTTCGGCGGCGACGAGTTCGTGCTGCTGCGCTGCGAGGACGACGGCGCGCCGGAGACCGCGGCCGACGCCGTGGCGCGCGCGTTCGCTTCGCCGTTCCACGTCTCCGGAAAGCTCGTGTATCTGACGGCGAGCATCGGCGTCGCGCACGCCCCCGAGGACGCGACCGACGTCGCAGGCTTGATCGGGACGGCTGAGGCCGCGGTGTTCGAGGCGAAGCGGCTGGGCCGCAACATGGTGCGCGCGTACCGCTCGCCCGGCACGGCGTCGTCGCTCGAGCGCGTCCTGACCCGGCGCGATCTGCACGGCGCGATCGAGCGCCAGGAACTCGAGCTCGACTACCAGCCGATGTACGACATCCGAACGCGCGCGATCCAGGGCGTCGAGGCGCTGCTGCGCTGGCGCCATCCGGTCCACGGCCGCGTCCTGCCCGACCGCTTCGTCCCGATCGCCGAAGAGTTCGGGCTGATCGAAGAGATCGGCGCGTGGGTTCTCGAGCGCGCGATCGCCCAGGTGCGCGAATGGTCCGACGCCGGCATCCCGTCGATCCGCGTCAGCGTGAACGTCTCGGCGCGCCAGCTGCACGGCGACGCGCTCCCCGTGCTCGTGTGTGCGCTGCTCGAGAAGTACGGCGTCGCCGCGTCCTGCTTGGAGGTCGAGATCACCGAGTCGTCGATCGTGCGCGACGTGCCGGCCGCGTTGCGGCTGCTCCATGCGCTGCGCGAGCGCGGCGTGCGCGTCTCCATCGACGACTTCGGAACCGGCTACACCTCGCTCGCGTTCCTGAAACGCTTCCCCGTCGACATGCTGAAGATCGACCGCAGCTTCGTCGCCGACGTCGCGCGCGACGGCTTCGACGGCGCGGTCGTGCGCGCCGTGACGACGCTGGCGCGCGGTCTGGGAGTGCGCACCGTCGCCGAAGGCGTCGAGGTGCAGGAACAGTTCGAACGCCTCCGCGCGCTGGACTGCGACATCGTGCAAGGCTTCCTGTTCAGCCGCCCGCTCCCGGCGGCCGCCTGCACCGGCCTGCTCTCGGCGACCAAGCTTCCCGCCTGAGGCAGGGCCGAAGCCCGACCTGCCGAACCCAGGTCGGTCGCGAGCCCAGATAGCTCAGTTGGTAGAGCACAGGTCTGAAAAACCTGGGGTCGCCCGTTCAATTCGGGCTCTGGGCATGTGCTGAAACCCCGTCACGGAAGTGGCGGGGTTTCTTGTACATCGTGCCGGGGTGTTGGCACAAGCGCATGCTATGTAATCGGTACAATGAGACGAACATCGGCATGTGGGAAATGTGGAGCAATAAAAATTCGTTTGCGCACCGGCGCTTCTCGATGCCGGCCCTGTAGTAGACGACACAGCCGCGAGTACTACCATAACAGCGCGCTGCGACGCCACAAAGAGCGGTGCGGTTATCTCTTGCGCCGGTATGGCACGACGTTCGAACAGCTTGAGCAATTGCTCGTCGAGCAAGGCGGCCGGTGCGCAATTTGCCACAAGCGATGGCAACGCTGCAAGGCCGCCAAGCGCGCCCGAGACGAAGGGCTCTTCCTGCATTATCTTTGCGTGGATCACGACCACGACCGCAACGTGGTCCGCGGCTTGCTGTGCAACAACTGCAACACCGCGATCGGCCTCTTCGAAGAAGACCTCGACCGGTTCGAGTCCGCGGTGACGTACTTGCGAACACATCGCGACCGCCCGACACCGCTTGTATCGCCTAGCGAATCTAGCTTGGCTTGATCGGGGCGGAAAAATAGGCCGGTCGGCGTGTTACCTGGTTCACGGGGCGGGAAACACCCTTGCCGGGACACACAGCCCACTGTCCCGCGCCTCGGGCCCTTCAAACCGGCCGGGGCGCATCATGCCGCGTGAGCCGGCTGAATTAATCGAACGCTAACCGAACGCACGATCCCCTGGTCCCTCGATGCAGAAGAGGCGGATCGAACCGGAGGACGATTGGACACGGACGCGCTGGAAGAGCTCGAGGCTCAGGCTATCACGATCATCCGCGACGCCTATCGGCTGTTCGCGCCCTGCTGCGTGCTGTGGTCGATGGGCAAGGACAGCACCGCGCTGCTGTGGCTGATGCGCAAGGCCTTCCTGGGCGCCGTGCCGATCCCGGTCGTGCAGCTCGACACCGGGATGGAGCTGCCGGAGGTCTACGAGTTCCGGGACCGCATCGCGCGCGAGTGGCAGCTCGACCTGCGCGTCGAGCAGTGCCCCTCGGAAGAGTCGTCCGATGCGGCGCTCCCGCCGCAGGCGCGCGCGGCGGCCCGCAAGACGGAAGGACTCCGCGCGCTGCTTGCGCGCGAAGGCTACCGCGCGGTCTTCGTCGGGATCCGCCGCGACGAGCAGGCGACGCGCGCCAAGGAACGGCTCGTCAGCCCGCGCGCGCACGACGGCGCGTGGAACGTGCGCGAGCAGCCGCCGGAGTTCTGGGGCTACACGGTGAGCGAGATCGCGCACGGGGGGCACGTCCGCGTGCACCCGCTGCTCGCGTGGACCGAGCTCGACGTGTGGCGCTACACGCGCGCCGAACCGATTCCGTTCGTGCCGCTCTACCTCGCGCGCAACGGCCTGCGCTACCGCTCGCTGGGCGAGAAGAACATCACCGTTCCGATCGCCAGCACCGCAAGCTCGCTCGACGAGATCATCGACGAGCTCGCGACGACGCGCGAGCCCGAGCGCGCCGGCCGCACGATGGACCACGAGAGCGAAGCCTCGTTCGAGCACCTGCGCGCCGGGGGGTACATGTGAGCGACGCGCGCGTCGTTCTGCTCGGTCACGTCGACCACGGCAAGTCGACGCTGATCGGACGCCTGCTGCTCGACACCGGCTCGCTCCCCGAGGCGCGCATCGCGGAAGTCGTTGCGAGCAGCCGCCGCCGCGGTTTGGAACCGGAGTGGTCGTTCGCGCTCGACGCGCTGCAGGACGAGCGCGACCAAGCGGTCACAATCGACACGACGCGCGTGTGGCTGCGCATCGGCGAGCGCCGCTTCGCGATCATCGACGCGCCCGGCCACGAAGAGTTTCTCGCCGGCGCGATGACCGGCGCGAGCGACGCCGACGCCGCGATCCTGGTCGTCGACGCGCAGCGCGGGATCGAAGACCAAACCCGGCGGCACGTGTACCTGCTCGGGCTGCTGAACGTCGCGCACGTGATCGTCGCGGTGAACAAGATCGACGCCGGCGCCGGTGCCGAGCGAGTTGCGGCGGTCGGCGATGCGGCGCGCGCCGCGCTCGCCGCGGTCGGGGTCGCCGCGAGCGCGATCGTTCCCGTCTCCGCGCGCGAGGGCGACAACGTCGTCAACCGTTCCGAACGCACGCCGTGGTACGCGGGCCCGACGCTCGCCGAGCTGCTCGCCGCCTTCGCGCCGCACGCGCAGACGGCGCGGCTCGGCCCGCTGCGCATGTGGGTGCAGGACGTCTACCGGCGCGGCGAGGAGCGCGTCGTGGTCGGCACGCTGCGCAGCGGCCGCGTCGCCGTGGGCGATCTCGTTCGCGTCTCGCCGAGCGGCAAGACGGCGCGCGTCGCGGCGCTGCGCGGCTGGCCGCACGACCTCGCGTCGGCCGGCCCGGGGACCGCGGTCGGCATCGTCTTGGACCGCCCGCTCTACGTCGATCGCGGCGATCTGCTCTCGCACGACGGCGAGCCGCCGGTGACGGTGCGTTCGCTGCAGGTGCGCGCATGCTGGTTCGACCGCGAGCCGCCGCACGTCGACGAGACGGTGCGCCTGCGCGCGGGCAGCGCCGACGTCGCCGCGCGCATCGTCGCGGTGCTCGACGCCACCGACCCGCGCACGCTGCAGCTCGCCGAGCACGGCGTCGCCTCGCGCGGGATGGTCTACGGGCTCGCGCTGCGCACCGCCGTCCCGGTCGCGCTCGACGAGGGCGAACGCTGCGCGGTCGCGCGCCGCGGCGTCCCGATCGCGGCCGCGCACGCCGTGCAGCTCCAGCCGCAAGGCGAGAACGTCTTCGCTTCCTCGCACCTGGTCACGACGGCCGAGCGCGCCGAGCGCAACGGCCACCGCGGCCTGGTGCTGTGGCTGACCGGGCTCCCCGGCGCGGGAAAAACGACGCTCGCGATGCGGCTCGAGCGCGAGCTGTTCCAGCGGGAGCTCGACGTGTTCGTCCTCGACGGCGACACGCTGCGCACCGGGCTCACCAGCGACTTGGACTTCTCTGCCGAAGGGCGGCGCGAAAACATCCGCCGCGTCGCGGAGGTCGCCAAGCTGCTCGCCGACGGCGGTGCGATCGCGATCGTCTCGCTGATCTCGCCGGCGGCCGAGGACCGCGCGCGGGCGCGCGAGATCGTCGGCGCGCCGTTTCGCGAGGCGTTCGTCTCCGCGTCGCTCGCGACGTGCGAGGCGCGCGATCCGAAGAACCTCTACAAGCGCGCGCGGGCCGGCGAGATCGACGGCTTCACCGGCGTCGGCGCGCCGTACGACGTCCCCGAGTCGCCCGATCTGTTGATCGACACGGAGCACGCCGACGTCGACCGCTGCGTCGCCGCCGCGGTCGAGTTCGTCATCGACTCGGTCCGTCTCGGACCGCTGCGGGTGCTGCGCCGCCGCTCCGGCTGAGACAGCCGGCGCACGCGATCGTCGATGTCTCGACGAGCGTTCGAGAAAGCGTGAACACGGGTACTCGGTAGGCAAGGAGGTGCCGATGGCAACCCGTTCTACGACCACGCGCCGGCAGAAGAGCTCCGGCCGCAAGAAAACCACACGGAAGCGGACCGCCGCCCGCAAGAAGAGCACCGGCCGCAAGAAGAGCACCACGAGCCGCAAGAAGTACGGCAGACGGAAGAAGACCGGCGGCCGCAAGAAGAGCACCGGCCGCAAGAAGACCGGCGGCCGCAAAAAGACCGGCGGCCGCAAGAAGAGCAGCAGCCGCAAGAAGGCCGGCGGTCGCAAAAAGACCGGCGGCCGGAAGAAGAAGGGCGGTCGCAAGAAGGGCGGTCGCAAGTACGGCCGCGGCGCGTCGCGCAGCGTCGAGAAGGAGATGCACGAGTACAAGCGCGGGAAGGCGCGCAGCGGGGGCAAGGGCGGCAAGGTGAAGAGCCGCAAACAGGCGATCGCGATCGGCCTTTCCAAAGCGCGCCGGTCCGGCAAGAAGGTTCCGAAGAACCCGAACCGCTAGCCCGATCTCGATGCGGCGGGCGTCCCCACGACGCTCGCCGCGCTCACAGCTCGTAGTCGATGGTGACCGGCGCGTGGTCGGAGAACCGTGCGCCCTTGTAGATCGAGGCGGCGCGCACGCGCGGCGCGAGGTCCGGGGTGACCAGCTGGTAGTCGATCCGCCAGCCGAGGTTGTTCTCCCACGCGCCTTTCCAGCCCGACCACCAGGTGAACTGTTTTTTCTCGTCGGGCCGCGCGACGCGGAACGCGTCGACCCAGCCGACGCGCTCGATCACGTCGTCCATCCAGGCCCGCTCCTGCGGCAGGAAGCCCGTGACGGTCGCGCACCGCGCGGGGTTGAACACGTCGATGTCGCGGTGGGCGATGTTGTAGTCGCCGCAGATGATGAACGGGTGACCTTCGTTCTTCATCTGCGCGAGGTTGGCGATGAAGCGGTCGAGGAACGCTTCCTTCACCGCTTGGCGCGCCGGCCCGGTCGTCCCCGACGGCACGTACAGCGACGCGACCGACAAACCGCCTTCGAAGTCCATCCGCACGAAACGGCCTTCCGCGTCCATGTCTTCCATCCCGAGGCCGCGCACGACGCGCAGCGGCGGCCGCTTCGAGTAGACGGCGACCCCGCTGTAGCCTTTCTTCTGCGCGTCGACGAACGCCGAGTTGTAGCGCGTGAGGTCGAGCGCTTCGGGCGGCAGCTGGTGCTCCTGCGCCTTCGTCTCCTGCAGGCACACGACGTCGGGGTCCTGCGTGTCCATCCATGCAAAGAACCCCTTGCGCGCGGCGGCCCGGATCCCGTTCAAGTTGCAGGTGATGACTTTGAAGGGCATGGCTCCTACGAGGCTTCCCGCGGGAGCGGAGGAGAACATCCCGGCACACCGGCTCGGAGCGCTCGCATGCCACGCAACACGAACCCCAAGGTTGAGCTAGGAACGTTCCCGGTCCCTCGCGACCGCGAGGCGGCCGTCGTTCGCGCCGCGGGCAAAGACGTCGCGCTCACGAATCTGAAGAAGCCGTTCTTTCCCGAGACCGGGGCGACGAAGGGCGACCTGCTGCAGTACTACGCCGACGTTGCGCCGTTCTTGGTCCCGTACATGCAGGACCGCGCGCAGGTGATGAAGCGCTACCCGAACGGCGCCGCCGGCGAGTTCTTCTACATGAAGCGCACGCCCTCGAACGCGCCGCCGTGGCTGCGCACCTGCTCGATCGAGCACGGGTCGGGGAGCATCATCGCCTTTCCGATGATCGACGATCTGGCGAGCCTGCTGTGGCTCATCAACCTCGGCTGCATCGACCTGAACGAGTGGTACTCGCGCTGCGATGACATCGACCGGCCCGACTACCTGCACTTCGACCTCGATCCGGTCAAAGACGGCTCGACGACGTTCGCGACGGTGCGCCAGGTCGCGCTCTACGTGCACGAAGCGCTGGAGGACCTCGGCATCCCCGCGTTCGCGAAGACCTCGGGCTCCTCGGGGATCCACGTCTACGTCCCGATCGAGCGCGGGCCGCTGCAAAAAGAGGTGTGGACGTTCGCCAAGGCGTTCGCGCAGACGATGGAGCGGATGCATCCCGACGTGATCACCGCGGAGTACCGCGTCGCGAAGCGGCCCTCGGGCCGCGTGCTGGTCGACTACAATCAGAACGCCTGGGGCAAGACGCTGGCCTCGGTCTACTCCGTGCGCGCCAAACCGAAGGCGACCGTCTCCACGCCCGTGACGTGGGACGAGATCGCCGCGGGATGCGCGATCGAAGACTTCCGCCTCGACAACGTGCGCGAGCGCCTCGCGAAGCTCGGCGACCTGTGGGCGCCGATGAAGAGCAAGACCGGCCGGCTCAAACTCGAGCGGTTCATCCCGGAAACGCCGGCCCGCGGCGCGCGCAAAGCGCGTGGCTCGGCGGCCTCTACGTAGAGACGACGACCGGGCCGACGTCGGCCGCGTGCGCAGCGCCGTTCGACGCGCCGTTCGACGCATTGCGCGCGAGGCGGAAGCGGCTCACCAGCTCGCGCATGCGCGCGGCGGTCGCTTCGAGCGTGGTCGCTTCGGCGCGCACGCGGGTGGCGTCGTCTTCCATCTTCGCCGCCGAGGCCGAGACGGCGGCGGTGTTGCGCGCGTTCTCCTCCGCGGTCGTCGCGATCGCGCCGATCGCGCGCGCCAGCTCGCCTGTCTGCGAGGCCATCTCTTCGGTCGCCGAGGAGTTCTGCTCGACCACCGCGTTGATCGAGTCCATCGACTGGCCGACGCTGCGCGCGCCCTCGGCCATCTCGCACATCGCCTCGGCGATCTCGCCGACGCGCGCGACGGTCTTGTCGACCGCGGCGATGATGTCGCCGAGCGCCGCGCTCGCCGCGCCGACCTTCGCCGTCCCACGGTCGGCGATCGCGGCGCCCGCTTCGACGGCGCCGACCGCTTCGCGCGTGCGGCGCTGCACCTCGACGATCAGCCCGCCGATCTCCTTCGTTTGGTGCGAGGCCGACTCGGCAAGCTTGCGCACTTCGTCGGCGACGACCGCGAAGCCGCGGCCGTGCTCGCCGGCGCGCGCCGCCTCGATCGCCGCGTTCAGCGCGAGCAGGTTCGTCTGATCGGTCAACGCGTCGATCGTCTCGACGACGACGCCGATCTGCGCCGAGATGTCGCCGAGCTCGCGGATCTTCGCCGCCGCTTCCGCGACGCCGCGCTGGATCGCGCGCATGTCGCCGATCGTCTCGCTCACGGCGGCGGCGCCGCTCTGCGCGGTCGCGCGGCTGCCGTGGCCGGCCGCGGCGAGGTCGGCGGTGATCTCCGCGACGCGCTGCACGTCGCCGGCCATTCGCTGCGCGTCGGTTGAGGCGGTGCGCACCTGCAGCGCCTGGTCGACCGCGCCGCGCGCGATCCCGTCGATCGCGCTCTCGAACTGGCGCACGATCACGTTCGAGGTCTCCGCCGCGCCCGAGAGCTCAGATGAGCCGGACGCGAGCTCGCGGACCGCGACGCCGACGCCGCCGACGATCTCGGCCGAGCCGGAGGCTGCGAGATCGAGCGCATGCGCGTGCTCGGCCAGCTCGGCCGACGAGTCCTGCAGTGCGAGCACGACCTCACGCAACGTCTCGGTCATCCGCGCGACCGCGTGCCCGAGCCGGTCGCCCTCGCTCGCGGCCGCGACTCGCTGCGAAAGATCGCCGCCGGCGATCGCTTCGGCGTGCTCGGCGAGCGCGCGCTGGTACATCGCGATCCGCGCGAATGCGCCCGCAACGCGGCCGAGCTCGTCCGGGCCGGCGCGCGAGACCACCATATCGCCCCGGCCTTCGGCGAGCGCTTCGGCGTCGCCGGCAAGCGCTTTCGCGTTCACCGAGAGCGGCCGCACGATGAACCACAGTGAGAGCAGAACGGCGGCGATCGCGCCGACCGCGGTGAAGAAGATCGAGACGAACGCGCGCGAGATCGCATCGTTCATCGCGTCGAGCGCGATCCCGTCGTACAGGATTCCGACGGCCTCGCCGAGATCGTTCCGGACGATCGCGTAGTGGTTCACGTACGGACGGCCTTGGATCGTCGCGATCCCGTCGAAGTCGTGCTCTTTCTCGAACGCCTCGAGCGCCGCGCCCGCCAACCCTTCGCCACGAACGCGGTTGTCGCCGCGCATGAAGGTGGTCGCGACCGCGACCGGCTTGCCGCCGGCGACTTGGTAGACGACCACGTCCGCCCCGGTGACTTCCTTGACCCGGTCGACGAGTGCGTTGTCGCCGTTGGCCACGTGCGTCCCGAAGGCAAGCTTCCCGTCGCGGGTGACGTTCGGGGGCCCGGCGGCGTCGGTCTCGCTGCGCAGGATCTTCGCGGCGGTCGTGACCCGTTCGGCCATCTCGGCTTGGACGGTCTGCGCGATGTCCCGCCTGACGACGTACAGCAGGACCGCAGCGAACGCCAAAAAGACCGCCGCCGTCACGACCAGGATCCGCGCGGCGCGCGAACGCCGCCACCAGCCGAAGCCGCCCAAGCTTCCCTCCTTCCTTAGACCATCGGCCGGAACCAAGGGCGGTTTGAAGGGGTAGGAGCGGACCATGATCCCGTTCGGCTACCCGCCCATGGAGATGCGCGCGGTCTCCGACGTCCCGGTCGGCCCCCAGTGGCAGTACGAGCCGAAGTGGGACGGCTTCCGGTGTCTGGCGTTCCGCGACGGACGCGACGTCGCGCTGCAGTCGAAGGCGGGCCAGCCGCTGGGGCGCTACTTCCCCGAGATCGCCGGCGCGCTGGCCGGCCTGAGCACGAAGCGGTTCGTGCTGGACGGCGAGCTGGTCGTTCCGCTCGCGGGCGCGTTCTCGTTCGACGCGCTGCAGCAGCGCATTCACCCGGCGGCCTCGCGGGTCGCGATGCTGGCGAAGAAGACGCCGGCCTGGTACTTGGTCTTCGACCTGCTCGACGAGGACGGACGGGACCTCGTCGAGCTTCCGCTGAGCGAGCGCCGCGCGCGGCTCGAAACGTTCGCGCGGCAGTTCGACGGCGAGACGCTGCGGCTCTCGCCCGCCACGCGCGACCGTGCGGTCGTCGACGACTGGTTCGCGCGAGTCGGCGGCGCGCTCGACGGCGTCATCGCGAAGCGCGCCGACGCGCCGTACGCGAGCGGCACGCGCGATGCCGCGGTGAAAGTGAAGCGCACCCGCACGGCGGACTGCGTGATCGGCGGCTTTCGCTATGCGAAGGGCTCGACGAGCCAGATCGGCTCGCTGCTGCTCGGGCTCTACGACGACGACGGGCTGCTCGACTACATCGGTTTCTGCAGCGCGTTTCCCGCCGACGAGAAGCGCGCGCTCATGCAGCGGCTCAAGCCGCACGTGGGCGAGCCGGGCTTCACGGGCGGCGCGCCCGACACCGCGCCGAGCCGCTGGGACCGCGGCCAAGACCGCGACAAGAGCTACGTGAAATTGAAGCACGACTTGGTGCTCGAGGTCGCGTTCGACCAAGTCACCAGCGGGCGGATCCGCCACGGCACGCGCCCGGTGCGCTGGCGCACCGACAAGGCGCCGCGCCAGTGCACGGTCGAGCAGCTGGAGACACCCGGCCGCGCGCTGGCACTGCTCGAGTAACGTCGCGCATCGCGCGCGGAACTGATCGTTCGCGACCGCGGGCACCGCCCGCGGTGTGATCCGTTGGCTTCGCGACGACGTGCCGGCGCCCGCACCGCGCTGGGACGCCTCGATCGATCTAGAGCTGGAAGTCCAAAACGGCCAATATTTGTGCTGGGCCGCCGTCGCCAAGGGGATCGTCGAGCACTACGGTGGACCGAAGCGAAAGCAATGCCAATACGCAACGCAGTTCCTGCGTCAGAAGCGAACCTGCTGCCGCGCCGGCAAACCGGCGCCGCGCTGCGACCGGCCGATGGACGTCGACTCGGTGCTCGTGCACTTCGGGATGTACGCGGCGCCGCCGTTTCACCGCCCGATCGGCCTGCAAACGCTGCACCGGGAATTGGAACGGGATCGGCCGGTCGTCGCGCTGCTGCAATTTCCCACATCGGTGCACGCCGTCGTCATCACGGCCGTCGACGTGAAGAGTGGACTTCTGCGCTGCTCCGATCCGCGACCCGTCGGGGACCGCATTCGCGTGTTCGATATCGATTCGTTGAAACGGGGAGACGACCGGATCGGCCGGTGGTTTTACACGATTTTGACGCGCCCGTCTGCCGCGCTTCGTTCGAAGGTGTCTCTCTTGCGTGACCGCATGGCTCAGCCCGAGGAAGAGCTCGTTCCCGCCCGCAGGCCGCTCGGCGAGCCGCTGGAGATGGGCGTCTACCAGCTGGATCCCTACCGGCTGGCCGACGGAACCGGATTGCAAACGCCGGAATTCAGCCAGCGCTATTCCTTCCAGCCGAACTCCGGGCGGACCGACGGTTGGGGCGTGCTCGACGACGAGCTCATGCCGATGCGCGAGGAGATCGAGGCCCGGCTTGCGCGCGGCTTCGAGGTGCGGATCGTGCTCTGCTTCGCCTTCAACCTTCAGGCGCTCTGGTTCACCGATCCCGCCGATCCCTCACACCGCGCCGACCATTATCTGCCGTTCGGCCGCTTGTTCTATCTCGAAGAAGGCAAGGAGTACAGTCCCGCCGAGCTGCGCGACGCACTGCTCAAGAACGCTCCGATCGCGCTGGCAGCGATGGAGCACAACCGCGCGTGGATCGAGCGGCTCGACCGCGAGACCGCCTACCAAACCGACGACGAAGAAATCTGACCGGCGCTCGCCGGCTGAAGGCTGTCATCGTGGAGCACAGCCCCCTAGGCGGCGATCGGGGGCCGGACCGTCAGCCTGATCTCGAACGCCAGGTCGATCTCGATCTGGCAGTCGAGACAGCGGACGCCTAGGCCGAGGCCGGCGTCGGCTGGGTCGGCGTGCGGGGCGCCGCAGTCGGGGCACAGGTAGCTCATCTCCATGGCGCTGACGGTATGGGGTCCGAGTGCCCACTGGGTGGCACTGTGGGACGACCGGTCAGCTGCTAGGGACCGGGTCGTGCCGCGCCGATATCCTTAAAGAATGTCGGTCGAGCGTCGTTTCGAGCGCGTCCTCGAGATCACGCGGGATATCCTGCGCCTCCGCGAGCTCGATCTCGCGTTGGAGTCGATTGCGCGCGGGGTCGTGGACCTGTTCGGGTTCCGGTACGTCACCATCGTCCTCGCCGACGGCAACCAGACCGGCGAGATGACCCGCCGCATCGTGCTCGGCTATCCCGAGTCGGTCGTGCGCGAGCGGCGCAACGAGCGGGTCGCCAAGGCGGACATCCTCGCCGTCCTGGCGCCGAACTACGAAGTCTTCGAGAACGCGTACTACATCCCGGCGGAGCGCGAGTTTCACTGGGAGCGTGCGATCTACGCCAGCGAGACCGAGCGCGACTCGGCCCGCAGCACGCCCGACGCCTGGCACGAGCGCGACTCGATCTGCTTGGTGCTGCGCGACTCGGACGGCGAGATGATCGGGTACCTGAGCCCCGACGGCCCGGCCGACGGGCGCATTCCGACCCGCGAGACGCTGCGCGGCCTGCAGCTCTTCGTCAACCTCATGGGGCTCGCGCTCGCAAACGCGCAAGCGCACCGCGCCGAGGTCGAGCGCCGCCGGCTGCTCGAAGCGAACCAGGCGCGGCTGCGGCACGAGGCGACGCACGACGCGCTGACCGGGTTGCCGAACCGCACCTTCTTCCAGGAGCGTTTGGCTGCGACGCTGGAGCACGCGCGCGCGCGGCCGGATCAGGTCTACGCGGTGCTCTTCGTCGACCTCGACGAGTTCAAGTCGATCAACGACTCGCTCGGCCACATGGCGGGCGACGCGCTGCTGATCGCGGTCGCCGACCGGATGCGCGCCACCGCCTCCAGCGACGATTTTATCGCGCGAATCGGCGGCGACGAGTTCGCGGTGCTGCTCGCGCAGCGCCACGACCTCGGCCAGGTGGAAGACGCGGTCGAAGCGATTCAGGACGCGCTGGTCGCGCCGATGCTGCTCGAAGGCCGCGCGGTCTACAACACCGCATCGATCGGGATCGCGGTGATCGAGCCAACCGAAGAGCGGATCGAAGAAGTGCTGCGCAACGCCGACACCGCGATGTACCATGCGAAGTCGCTCGGCCGCGGCCGGCACGCCTTCTTCGACCACCACATGCACTACGAAGCGGCCCGCCGGCTCTCGCTCACCAGCGATCTGCGCGCGGCGATCGAAGGCGAGCAGTTCAACGTGGAGTACCAGCCGATCGTGCGGCTCGGCGACGCGCGGCTGGTCGGCTTCGAAGCGCTGGTGCGCTGGCGCAACCCGAACACCGGCGAAGTGCTACCGGGCGAGTTCATCCCGCTCGCCGAAGAGGTCGGCTTGGTCGTGCCGATCGGCCGCTTCGTCTTCGTCGACGCGTGCCGGCGGCTGGCGGAATGGCGCCGGCGCGCCCCGCTGCTCGACCTGCGGATGCACGTGAACCTCTCGGTGCAAGAAGTGCTGGAGCCGGATCTCGACGCGTTCGTCGCGCGCAATCTGCGCCGCTTCGGCCTCTCGTCCGACGACATCGTGCTGGAGATCACCGAGAGCGCGGTGATCCGCTCGAACACGCTCTCGCTCGGTTCGCTGGCGCGGCTGCGCGCGACCGGCGTGCACCTGTGCATCGACGACTTCGGGACCGGCTACTCCTCGCTGCGTTACCTTCACCAGCTGCCGTTCGACGCGATGAAGATCGATCGCTCGTTCGTCGAGAGCGCCGACGGGAGCCTGGGCAGCGCGCCGATCGTGCGGATGCTGATCCAGCTCGCGCGCTCGTACGGGATCGACGTCGTCGCCGAAGGCGTGGAGACGCCGCGCCAAGCGGAAGAGCTGGTCGCGCTCGACTGTGAGTACGCGCAAGGATTCCATTTCCACCGCCCGATGAGCGCCGCCGCGATCGGCGCCCTCCTCGACACGATGGTCGCCGTCGCCGGCTGAGCCACGCGCGGCTGAGGCTACACGAGCCCGACGGCGTCCTTCACGCTGCGCAGCGTCTCGGCGGCGATCGCGTGCGCGCGTTGCGCGCCGTCGCGCAGGACGCCGTCGAGGTATTCCGGGTCGCGCATGATCTCTTCGTAGCGCGCGCGGATCGGCGCGAGCGCTTCGGCGACGGCATCGGCGGCCCAGCCTTTGAGCTGGCTGTAGCCCTTGCCGTCGAGCTCACGCTCGATCTCCGCTTCGCTCTTCCCGGAGAAGATGCGAATTAGTTCAAGCAAATTGCGCACGCCCGGCTGCGCGCCGGCAAACGTCGTATCGCGCCCGAGATCGGTGACCGCGACGCGGAGCTTCTTCCGAATCGTCGCCTCGTCGTCTTGCATGAGGATCGCGTGGTTCGGCCGTTCCGCCGCGGTGCTCTTGCTCATCTTTTCGGTCGGGTCGTCGAGTCCCATGATCCGCGCGCCACTGGCCGGGATCAGAGGCTCAGGCGTCTTGAGCTGGATCCCGAACAGCGACTTCATCCGCCCCGCGATGTCGCGCGTGAGCTCGACGTGCTGCTTCTGATCGGCGCCGACCGGTACGTAGTCGGCGTGGTACAAAAGGATATCCGCTGCCTGAAGCGCCGGATAGGTCAACAACCCGCTGCCGACACTCTCGGCGCCCGCGCTCTTCGACTTGTACTGCGTCATCCGTTCCAGCCACCCGATCGGCGTCGCGCAGGTGAGGATCCACGCCATCTCCGCGTGGGCCGGCACCGCCGACTGCCGAAAGATCACGCAGCGCTCGGGATCGAGCCCACTCGCCAAATAGAGCGCAACGGTGACGCGCACCGACTCGCGCAGCGCCGCGGCCTCCACCTGCTCCGGAATCGTCAGCGAGTGCAAGTCGGCGACGAAGAAGAAACACTCGTACTCGTCCTGCAGCTCGACCCAGCGCTTCACCGCCCCGACGTAGTTCCCGAGGTGAAGGAATCCCGTCGGCTGGACGCCGGAGACGACGCGCTTCTTGGCCATTGCGCCGGAAGTTGTCGTTCGCGTCCGTCACGTCCTGTGCAGGCTTCGTCCGATCGCCGCACCCAGCGCGACCACGTCGCCCGCCGCTACCGTCACGAGATTGCCGCGCGCGTCGATCCCGCACGCTTCCGAAGCAACGACCGGCATCCCGAGGCGCGATGCAAGAAGCAACCGCCGTGGCTGGTGTTCGACAAAAGCCGGCAAGACGACCGCTCGCGCACGACCGAGCCCATCGGAGAACGAGGTCCGCTCGACGGAGACGCCGTTCCAAAATCCAGGCGCTTCAAGGTCGGGCCCCGTGAGGATCACGTGCAGGTCCAAAGCGCGCGCAACGTCGCGAAGCTCGTATGCTCCCGCGCGCCCCAGCGTCGAGGCTGGAAACAACACCGTTCGCTCGCCTCGCACCGTTCCGTTTTGGGTAACCGGCGCCGAGCTGAGCCACGGCAGCCGCACCGTTCGCGCGCCGAACATCGTCGCGGCGACGGCATGAGGCGTCACGATGCGGCTCGCCGCACCGAGCGCGGTTTCCTCAGCCTCGATCAGCGCATCGTCGCAGCGAAAATCGCCCAGCGTCCGGCTCTCGGGATGAAGCGCATACGCCGCTCGAGCCGCCGCTGCAGCTCGCGCAAGGGTAACCCCGTCATCAGCACGTCGAACGTGCGGCCGCCCAAGAACCCGCCCGTCCACAACGCGGGAAGCATGTGCTGCATAACGACGACGTGCGTTACGTCGTACGGAAGGCGAGCCGCGAACCTCTCGCCCATTCTCTGCGCCCAGCGAAGCAGCAGCCGCTGCCGCTCCGCGCCGTGTTCGGCCAGCCGCCTCGACTGATACGACCGCAGCACCGTCAAGAGCACGTTCTCGTGGACCGTGCCGGTGCGCGATGTATCCCACCGATACTTGGCGAAACCGCGCCGCATTCCGTCGAGCGGCAGCGCCATGATGTCGTCCGGTCCGACAATGCGCGCAACGTACGCGTCGTACTCAGGCCAGTACGCGTCGAGCAAGAACGCGCTGCGCTCCGGCGCAGCGGTTCCCCGCCGGAGCGCGGCGTGCCGAAAACACTGCTCGACGCCGCACGTGGCGCAGTCGCCCGACGGATGCGAACCCACCGCCGCGACGTCCCGCGCGGGCGCCGCTACTGCCGGCGTGCCGGAGCGGCGCCGTCCCCAGAACCGAACGGTGAGCGAGTCGGTACCGACCGTCGCTTCGATCCGGACGGCCGAGTGCGGCCGAAACCGCAGGTCGACGTAGTTCCAGAAAACGGTCGCATCGCGCCCTACCGCAGCCAGCGACCCGGGTACGACCATGGTGTGCGGATGCCGTTCGACGATCTCGAATCCGGCGCGCAGCGCCGCATCGTACAGTGCATTCGAAAGCTGGCACAACCCGCCGCCGACGCTCGGCACAATGCAGCCTTCGCGCAGCTCGCGCCCTTCGACAAAGCCGCGCCGCGCCGTAGCGCGCCCCACCTGCTTCCAAAAGCTGAACGTCTCGCCGCCGGGGACTACAACGCCGTCGAGTCGTCGCACGGCGACCCGCAAATTCTGAATCTTGCCGAGCGTCAAACGACGTTCCGCGCTGCTCGTATCGCGCCCGCGCGGCCACAGCACCCCGATCGACTCGCCGAGAAGCACCTCGCCGCTTTGAGCGCCGGTTCTGGGGTACCGCTTCAGCCTCGCACGAAGGTCGCGCGAAGCCCGAGCACACTGCAGCACTCCAGCCCTTCCCGCGAAAGCGGAGCGCCGTCCAAACCGTAGGAACCGACTCCCGCTCCGCCACGTCCTTTCCGAGCCTCCACCAAATGTTTCGCCGGGCAAGCCTACAAAACTTCCGAACGACCGTGCACTAGCGGCGGCGCAGCAGACGGCGGTCGAAGGCGAAGGGTTGAACTTCGCCGATCCGGACGGCGGGTTCATAGTCGGGATGCTCCGGGTTGAGCACGAAATTGCGTTCCGACCGGATGACGACGGACGGAACGCTCAAGACGACACTGCGCCGCTGGTGAGCCCACTCGGTGCCGAAACGTACTGAAGCGTAGGGAGGCGTCGCATCCCAACCCGGCACCGTGTCGGCGTCCACGGTTTCGACGACTTCCTCGTCGAACTCGGCCCACACCGAGACCAAGTCCGCCGGCGCATCGTCGAGGTCGACGAGCGTTCCGAGAAACTCGAGTGCCGCCAGCGACAACGTTGCCGACGCGTACGCGGCGCGAACGCGCCGCGCATTCCAGCGCTGCCCGTTCCGCGCCGCGCATTCCAGCGCTGCCCGTTCCGCGCCGCACCGTTGCCGTCAAATGCGCGCTCCGGCGGCTCGGCATACGGATGCCGAGCCAGGCGCCAAACGCGGATCAGGTGATGCCGCCGTATTCGATCCGGTCTAGCGCCGCAAGGATTTGCCGCGTGCCGATCTCCGTCCGAACGAGGTCGATCGGCCGCCGTCCCCCAAGCGAAGGAACGGTGCGCTTCATCCAGCGCAGTGCTTTTTCCACGTCGCCGAAGGCGCGCACCGCCGACGCGACAACCTCGAAGAGCCGATACGCCCGATCGGACTCCGCCGGGGCGAGCCGCTCGTCATGTGCGAGCTTCCGCGAGATCGTGCGCTCTGAGGTGCCGACGAGCGACCCGAGATCGCGCGCGCTCATCCCGGAAAGCGCGCCGAAATCGGCCAGTACGGAAGCGGGAATCCCGGCTTCCACGACGTCGTTCGCCGACGCCTCGGGCGGCAAATTCAATCCCGCGCCGCTTAAAACGTTTTCCGGCTTAAGATCGCGGTGCACGAACATTGCGAGGTCCGGTGCAGCGACCAAAACCCGTATCGGCCCGCCCAAATAGGAAACAGATGGCCGCTTCCGGTTCAGTCGCCGCACGAATTCAACCCGACCCGGGTTGTCGCCAGTTGGCGGAGTTCGCTCCGTCATTTGTCAAGCATACCACAACGTGACCGTCGCGCCAAGTCGCGGGAGCGGCCTAGCACCGTGGCGGGCCGTGTGAGCGAGCGTGCGCAGGATGCGCGGAAGCGATGCGAAGACAGAGCGGCCCCGGACAGGAAGTCCGGGGCCGCGTGCCCGTCACGGTGCTAGGCCGCTCCCGCGACCCGCCACCATCTCAGTGAACCAAGAACCCCACCAGCAGCAGAGCCACGATGTTGAGCACCTTGATCATCGGGTTGATCGCCGGCCCAGCCGTATCTTTGTACGGATCACCAACCGTATCTCCGGTCACCGCCGCGGCGTGCGCTGGAGAGCCCTTGCCGCCGTAATTTCCGTCTTCGATGAACTTCTTCGCGTTGTCCCACGCGCCGCCGCCCGCCGTCATCGCGATCGCCAGGAACAACCCGGTGACGATCGAGCCGACGAGCAAGCCGCCCATCATCTTCGCCCCGCCGTTGTTCGGCAGGAAGAACGAGGCGATCACGACCAGGATCGGCACGCCGACCGGAATCAGCGCCGGGACGATCATCTCCTTGAGCGCCGCGCGCGTCACGATGTCGACGGTCGTCGCGTAGTTCGGTTTCTGCGTACCGTCCATGATCCCGGGCAACTCGCGGAACTGCCGCCGCACTTCTTCCACGACCGCGCCGCCCGCGCGCCCGACCGACTCCATCGAGAGCGACGCGAACAGATACGGCAGCAATCCCCCGATGAGCAATCCGGAGAGCACGTACGGATCGCCGATGAAGAACAGCCGCGATACGTCGTTGACGTTGCACGCCGCTCCGGGCGTCGCCTTGCACTTGTCCGAGAGCTCTTGCAGGAACGAGGAGAACAGGACGACCGCCGCAAGGCCCGCGGAGCCGATCGCGTAGCCCTTGGTGACGGCCTTCGTCGTGTTGCCGACCGCGTCGAGCGGATCGGTCACCGCGCGAACTTCGGCCGGCATGTCGGCCATCTCGGCGATTCCGCCGGCGTTGTCGGTGATCGGGCCGAACGAGTCGATCGCGACGACGATGCCCGCCATCGAGAGCATCGACATGACGGCGATGCCGATACCGTACAGCCCGCCGAATGCATACGAGAACAAGATGCCGAGCACGATGACGATCGCGGGGAGCGCGGTCGCCTGCATCGAGACGGCGAGTCCGGCGATGATGTTCGTCGCGTGCCCGGTGATCGAGGCCCGCGCGATGTTGCGCACCGGCGGGAACGAGGTGCCGGTGTATATCTCGGTGATGTAGGTGATGAGCCCGGTGACCAGCAGGCCGACGACTCCGCAACCGAAGATCCCGACCCACGAGATCGTCTGGTTGCCGACGACGATGCCTTGGCCGAACTGCGCGTTCGCGGCCCAGGCGAACGCCGCCGCCGAGAGGACGCCGGCGACGACCATTCCGCTGTAGAGCGAGTTCATGATCCCGCTCTTGGTCACGTTGCCGCGGCCGACGATGAGCGTGCCGACGATCGAGGTGAAGATCGAGAGCGCGCCCAGCACGAGCGGGAAGGTCGTCGCGCCGGTGACGTTGCCGAGGATCAAGTGGCCGAGCAGCATCGCGGCCGTCGTGGTGACGACGTACGTCTCGAACAGGTCGGCCGCCATCCCGGCGCAGTCGCCGACGTTGTCGCCGACGTTGTCGGCGATGACGGCCGGGTTGCGCGGGTCGTCTTCCGGAATCCCGGCTTCGACCTTGCCGACCAGATCGGCGCCGACGTCGGCGGCTTTGGTGAAGATCCCGCCGCCCAGACGCGCGAAGACCGAGATCAGCGAGCAGCCGAAGGCGAGCCCGACGAGCGCCGCGAGCGAGCGCGTCTCGTCGCCGCCGTTGATGCTCAGCATGATCGCGTAGTAGCCGCTCACGGCGAAGAGCCCCAGGCCGACGACCAGCATCCCGGTGACCGCCCCGCCGCGGAACGCCAGGTTGAGCGCCGGGCGCAGCCCGCCGCGCGCGGCCTCCGCGGTGCGCACGTTCGCGCGCACCGAGACGATCATCCCGATGAAGCCGGCCGCTCCGGAGAGACACGCGCCGATCAGAAAGCCGATCGCGGCCTCCCAGCCCAGCGGCTGCGGCAGCAGCAAGATGACGATGAAGAGCACGACCGCGACGGCCGCGACCGTCGTGTACTGACGGCGCAGGAACGCCATCGCGCCTTCCTGGATCGCGGCCGCGATCTCTTGCATCTTCGCGTTGCCGGCGGGTTGCCTGAGAACCCACGAGATCAAATAGATGCCGTACAAGATCGCGATGAGCCCGGCGATGAGTCCGAGCTCGATCCCGATCTGGGGCGACAACCCAAGCTGTCCTGTCAAACCGATAGTCCTTTACGACACAAAGAGAGACCCCGGCCGCGGCCGAGCGCCTCGAACGGTCCCGGGTTTAGCACGTCTGCTTTGGGGTCCTTTGCCCAGGACGGGCATCAGCGCACCGGCCGCGAAGGGCCGCCGCGCATGGAGTCGACGGAGTTTCTCGTCGTGGGATGCGGGCCGTGCGGGGGAACGGCCGCTCGCGAAGCGGCGCGCCGCGGCGTCGCGACGGTCGTGCTGGAACGCGACCCGGTCGTCGGCGCGAAGCGCGTGTGCGCGGCGGGGCTGCGGCCCGGGTTCTGCGAGGACTTCGACCTGCCGCGCTCGATCGTGCACCTCGATCCGCCGACGATCACGCTGACCACGGCGCGCCGCACCTACGCGTTCCAGGTCGGCCCCGCGCACACGACGACGCGCGAAGAGCTCGACGGTACGATCGCAGCGCTCGCACGCCGCGAGGGCGCGGAGATCCGCACGGCGGCGCTGTTCCGCGGGCTCGCGCGCGAGCGCGACGGGATCGTCGTCGAGTACGCCGACACGCGCGCCGGCGTGCGCAAGCGAATCAAAGCGCGCGGCGTCTTGCTCGCGCAGGGCTCGAGCGCGCGCCTCGACGCCGTCGAGCCGCGCTTTCACCACCCCGGCTGGAACGCCGGCCTGATCACGTGCTTGCAGTACCGCGTCTACCCCGAACGGCCGGCGAGCCCCGAAACCTACGCGACGCTGGAGATGCACTACTACCTGAGCGCGCGCTCGGGCCGCACCGTGATCGCGTGGATGTTTCCGAAGCGCGACCACCTCGCGATCGGACTCGGAATCCAGGCCAAGCTTCCCGGCGCCGAGCTGCGCGCCGAGCTCGACGGTTTTCTGGCGACGGTCGAGCGGCGGCTCTTTCCCGGCGTCGGCTACACGCTGCGCGAAGAAGGCAACTTGCTCTACGGCGGGCTCCCGCGCGCGACGATCGGCGCCGATGGAGTGATGGTGGGTGGGACGGCGGCCGGGCTCGTCGACGCGACGACCGGCGAAGGAATTCACGAGGCGGCGATGACGGGGCGGTTCGCCGCCGAAGCGATGGCGGCGGTGCGAGCCGGACGCGCGGACGACGCGGCGCCGGGCTACCAGCGCGCGACGCGCCGCATGTTTTACGGAAGGCTCGCGCGCCGGCACCGGCTGATGACGTTTCTCGAGCGGCGGCCGGCGCGCTTCGACGTGCTCTTTCGCCAGTTCGAGCAGACGCCGCGTTTCGCACACCTGCTGCAGGGCGACCGCGACGCGTTCTCGGCCTGGGACCGTCTCTACGTCTACGCGCAGGCGATGAAGTTCTCGCTCGCCGCGCTGCGCGCCTGAGGCTCGATGGCGCGTTTTCTGGTCGACCGTCTGGTGCGGCTGGTGCTGGTGCTGTTCGCGATCACGGTGGCGAGCTTTCTGTTCATGCACGCGATCCCGGGCGATCCGGTCGCGATCCGGCTCGGCGAGCACACGACGGCCGAAGAAGCCGCGCGCCTGCGCGCCTCGCTCGGGCTCGACAAATCGCTGCCGGTGCAGCTCGCGCTCTACCTGGGCGCGGTCGCGCACGGCGATCTCGGCCAATCGGTCTTCGACTCGCAGCCGGTCGGGCAGAAGCTCGCCCAATACTTTCCGGCGACGGTCGAGCTCGCGCTGAGCGCGATGGTCTTTGCGGTCGCGGTCGGCATCCCGGCCGGCGTGATCGCGGCGGTGCGCCACCGCACCGCGCTCGACGCGCTCACGATGAGCGCCGCGCTGCTCGGCGTCTCGATCCCGGTTTTCTGGCTGGGTTGGATTCTCGTCTACTTGCTGGCGGTGGTGCCGGCGCAGCACGGGCTCAACCTCTTCCCGATCTCCGGGCGCATCGCGGTGACGTACTTCGTCCCGGCGCGCACGCACTTGGTGATCCTCGACGCGCTGCTGGCGGGGAACGGCCGCGCCGCGCTCGACGCGCTCTGGCATCTGGTGCTGCCGGCGGTGACGCTAGGGACGATCCCGCTCGCGATCGTGGCGAAGATCACCCGCAGCGGGATGCTCGACGTCCTCTCGTCCGACTACATCCGCACCGCGCGCGCGAAAGGGCTCGGCCGGCGCGCGGTCGTGGTGAAGCACGCGCTGCGCAACGCGCTGATCCCGATCATCACCGTGCTCGGCTTGCAAACCGGCCTGCTGCTCGGCGGAGCCGTCCTGACCGAGTCGGTGTTCGCCTGGCCCGGCGTCGGCCGCCTCGCCTTCGAAGCGATCTCCAACCGCGACATGCCGTTGATCAACGGCTGCATCCTGTTGTTCGCCACGGTCTTCGTCGTGGTCAACGCGATCGTCGACGTGTTGTACGCGGTCGCGAACCCCCGCATCCGGTACAGCTGATGCAAACGCTCCATGCTTGACATCTCGGATCACGAGTTCGTCTCGCTGCGCGATCTGATTCGGGAGCGGTTCGGGATCTGGTACGACGACCAGAAGCGCTACTTGCTGCTGAGCCGGCTCTCGACGCGGCTGGCGCGGCGGGGGATCGAAAGCTTCGGCGCGTACGCGCAGTTTCTGCGCTACGATCCCCGGCGCGATGACGAATGGACCGACCTCGCCTCGGCGCTCTCGAACAACGAGACGTACTTCTTTCGCGAGCGGGCGCAGCTCAAGGCGCTGGCCGGGAAGATCCTCGACGAGTTTCTCGCGCGCTCGCCGCGCGTACGCCTGTGGTCGGCGGCGTGCTCGTCGGGGGAGGAACCGTACTCGCTCGCGATGACGCTCATCGAAACCGGCAAGGTCTCCGACGCGAGGCTCTCGATCCGCGCCACCGACCTCTCGCCGCGCGTCCTCGAGCTCGCCGAGAAAGGGTTCTACCGCGCGCTCTCGTTTCGCGCGACCGAGCCCGCGATGATCCAGAAGTGGTTTCAGCCGCAAGGCGAGGGCTTCGTCGTCGACGAGCGCGTGAAACGGCTCGTCTCGTTCGGCCGCCTGAACCTGCTCGACGGGACGCGCGTCGCGGCCGAGGGACCGTTCGACGCGATCTTCTGCCGCAACGTGCTGATCTATTTCGACAAGCCGACCCAGAAGCGGGTCGTCGAGTCGTTCGCGAAAGCACTCCGCCCGGGAGGCTACCTGTTCTTGGGCCACGCCGAGTCGCTCTTCCACCTGACGGACCTCTACGAGCCGATCGTCGGCGCCGACGCGATCGTCTACCGCCTGAAGGCGCCGGTGCCCGCGTGAATCCTCGCGTGATCACCGTCGTGGTGACCGACGACTCGGCGTTCATGCGGCGCGCGATCCAGAAGATGCTGGAGAAGGAGCCCGAGATTCGCGTCGTCGGGACGGCGGCGTCGGGCGAAGAGGGGATCGCGATGATCGAACGGCTGCGGCCGGACGTCGTCACGATGGACGTCGAGATGCCGGGGATGGGCGGGCTCGAAGCGGCGCGCGCGATCGTCGAGCGGCGCGGCCCGCCGATCATCATGGTCAGCGCGTTGACGCGCGAGGGCGCCGAGACGACGCTGCGCGCGCTCGAAATCGGCGCGGTCGACTTCATCCCGAAACCGGACTCGGCGCTGATCGACATCGTGAACGTGCAGCGCGAGCTGGTCGAGAAGGTGAAGCACTTCGGCTCGCGCGGCGCGTACCTGCGCGCGATGCAGGCCGCGCGCGGC
>JAFAKB010000094.1 GCA_019235885.1 Candidatus Eremiobacterota bacterium
AGCGCGCACGCGAGCTGCGCGCGCGGATCGAGGACGCGAACTACCGGTATCACGTCCTCGACGACCCGCAGATCAGCGATCAGGATTACGACGCGCTGCTGCGCGAGCTGATCGATCTCGAAGAGCGCTATCCCGAACTCCGCACGCCGGACTCTCCGACGCAGCGCGTCGGCGCGGCCACGACGGGCGCCTTTCCGCCGTACGTCCACGCGCGCCCGATGCTCTCGCTCGCCAACGCCTTCGACGCGGCCGAACTCAGCGCGTTCGACGCACGCATCATGAAGCTCGCGAACCTCGAAGGCGACGTCGCCTACACCTGCGAGCTGAAGATCGACGGCCTCGCCGTCTCGCTGCGCTACGACGACGGCCAGCTGAGCGCCGGCGGAACCCGCGGCGACGGCAGCGTCGGCGAAAACGTCACCGCGAACCTGCGCACGATCAAGTCGATTCCTCTCGCGCTGCGCGACGGAAAGACGGCGCTTCCGCGCCACGTCGACGTGCGCGGCGAAGCGTACATGCGGAAGAGCGACTTCGCGCGGCTCAACGCCGAGCGCGAGGCACGCGGCGAGGCGCCGTTCGCGAACCCGCGCAACGCGGCCGCTGGCGGGACCCGCCAGCTCGACCCGCGGATGACCGCGGAGCGCAAGCTCTCGTTCTACGCCTACGCCGTCGGCGAGATCGACACCGACCGGCCGCCGCGCTCGCAGCACGAGCTGCTCGCGTACCTGAAATCGCTCGGCTTTCGGGTCAACGAGCACGCGCACGCCGTCGCGTCGATCCGCGAGGTGATCGCCTTCGCGCAAGAGTGGGAAGAGAAGCGCGACGAGCTCGACTACGAGATCGACGGGATCGTGATTAAGGTCGACGACTTGGCGCTGCAGGCGAAGCTCGGCACGTCCGGCAAGGACCCGCGCTGGGCGATCGCCTACAAGTTCCGCGCCCGCGAAGCGCGCACCAAGCTGCTCGACATCGTCGTCAGTGTGGGGCGTACCGGGGTGCTGAACCCGAACGCGGTGCTGGAGCCGGTGCGGATCGGCGGCACGACGGTCTCCAACGCGACGCTGCACAACCAGGACTACATCCGCAGCAACGACATCCGCATCGGCGACGTCGTCACCGTCATTCGCGCCGGCGACGTCATCCCGCGGGTCGTCGGCCCGGTCCTCGAGGAGCGCAAAGGAAAGCGGCTCCGCGAGTACACGCTGCCGACGCGCTGTCCCGTCTGCGGCTCCGACGTCGACCATCCTGAAGGCGAGCCGATGGCGCGCTGCACGAACGCCTCGTGCCCGGCGCAGCTCGTCGAGCGCGTCCGCCACTTCTGCTCGCGCGGCGCGATGGACATCGAAGGTGTCGGCGACCAGCTCTCCGCGGCGCTGGTCGACTCCGGGCTGGTGCGCAACGTAAGCGACGTCTACTACCTCGACCTCGAAAAGCTGTTGAAGCTGCCGCGGATGGCCGAGAAGTCCGCTTCGAACGTTTTGGAAGCGATCGAGAAGTCGAAGCAGCGCGGCTTGGCGCGGCTGCTCGCAGGCATGGGAATCCGTTTCGTCGGCTCGCAGAACGCTGCAATCCTCGCCGGCGACTTCGGCTCGATCGACGCGCTCGAAAAAGCCACCGAAGAAGAGCTGCTGCGCAGCGAGGGGATCGGCCCCGAGATCGCGACCAGCGTCGCGCTGTTCTTCGCCCAAGAGCCGAACCGCGCAATGGTCAAGCGCCTCAAGGACGCCGGCGTCGACACCACCTCCCCGCTGCGCCCGCGCGAGCCGGTCGGTGTCCTCGCCGGCAAGACCTTGGTGCTGACCGGCACGCTTCCGAGCCTCACCCGCGACGAAGCGTCGGAATTAATCGTCGCCGCCGGCGGCAAAGTCAGCTCATCCGTCTCGAAGAAGACCGACTACGTCGTCGCGGGCGAAGAGGCCGGCAGCAAACTGACCAAAGCCGAACAGCTCGGCATCCCGATCCTCGACGAAGCGGCCCTACATCGCCTGCTGAACGGCTACGTCTAACGTTTGCGCGGGCGGAAGCGCGCCGCTTCGAACATCTCGTCCAGCTCGAACGTGAAGCCGGGCAGCGCGACGTGCTGGAACGATTCGCCGCGCGAGAAGATGTGTCTCTTCTCGCGGTCCCACGCGGTCACGGTTCGCGTGCGAGGGTTGACGACGATCACGACGTCGGTCCCCGCGCGCATCAGCGTTGCGGCCTTATCCTCGATGTCTGCAAGGCTGTCGCCGGGCGAACGAATCTCAATCGCCGCGGTCGGCGGAACGAGCGGTGTCTGAAGCTCCGCTTCGGTCAAGGCGCCGGCGCGCTCATACGAAAGGTACGAGACGTCCGGGACGAGCGGCCGAATATCTTCGTCCGGTGGCGAAACACGGAAGCGCCACTCGGTTCCGACGCGGCCGCGACCGTCGGCCCAAGCGCTGAGCCGGAGAAGCCACCAGCCCTGCAGCGCCGCGTGAACCCACCGCGGGCTCATCTTGCGCACCGCTCGGCCGCGGAGCCATTCGGTCTCGGGCTTGGTCTCCGGGAGGACGATCTCTCGGCGTGTCGTGCTTTGCATGGTTTCTCCACGCAAGCCTATCACGCGCACCGTGGAGCGCGTCAAGAGGTCGCGTCGATGGGATCGAGCGACGCGTCGTGCTATGCGTTCGCATATATACGCAAATGATTTGAAGCCGATCGTCGCGTGATGAGAGGCGACTAGAAAATTCGTACCAGCGACTCGTCGATGCGCTTTACCACCGACGCTTCGCCGAGGGCTTCGGCGACGTCGCGGGCGATGACGCCGCGGGGGCGGCGGGCTTGCGCGATCTGGCCGGCGCGGCCGTGCCAGTACGCGCCCGCGCGGGCCGCGTCGACCGGCGCGAGGCCTTGCGCGAGCAGCGTCGCGATCGCGCCGGTGAGCACGTCGCCGGTTCCGGCGGTGGCGAGCGCGCTGGTTCCGGTCGGGTTGAGGTGCGTCGCGGTACGGTCGGCGATCAGCGTCGTGCGGCCCTTTAGCAGCGTCGTGATTCCGTGCTCGTCGACGAACGCGCGCAACCGCGTGAGGCGCTCGCCGGGCGCGATCGTGCCCTTGCCGCTGAGCCGTGCGAACTCGCCGGCGTGCGGCGTCAGCACGAGCTTCTTGTCTCGGTACTCGCCGAGCCGCTTCGCGAGATGGTAGAGTGCGCTCGCGTCCGCGACGACCGGCAATTCCGTGCCGGCGAGCACGCCGTTCACGATCGTCGCATACGCCTCGGAGAGCCCCAGCCCCGGACCGATCCCGATCGCGTTGCAGCGGTTCGTCAGATCGAGAATCGTCTGCACGGCGCGCTCCGGCTCGCGCTCGTCGTACGTCACCACGACCTGCTCGACCAAGTGCGTGCGCAGCGCCGCCGCCGCTCCTTCGGGGACGGCGACGGTGACGTATCCCGCGCCCGCGCGCGCCGCGCCCCACGCGCAGAGCACGCCGGCGCCGGGGAACTGCGTCGAGCCGGCGACGATCAGCGGCGCGCCGGCGCTGCGTTTGTCGGACTCGTCGGAACGGTGCGGCAGCAGCGCGGCGAACTCCGCCGGCGTCAGCACGAACGCCGGCGGGTCGTCGACTCCGTTTGCATCCTCGTCGTGCATCCCGATCGGCGCGCACCACAGCGCGCCGACGAGATCGCGCGCCGGATCGAGAAAGCAGCCCAGCTTCGGACGGCCGAGCGCGACGGTCGCGCGCGCGCGCACCGCGTGCGCGCCGGCTGCGCCGCTGGTCGGATCGATGCCGGTCGGCACGTCGAGCGCGAGCACCGGCGCGCCGCTCGCGTTCATCGCCTCGGCGAGCTGCGCGCTGCGCGCGTCGAGCGGGAGCCGCGCGTTCGCGCCGAGCACGCCGTCGAGCACCAGTGCCGCCCCACGCAACAGCGCGGGATCCGGCGGAAACGCGCGCTCCTCGACGCCCGCGGCGAGCGCGCGCGCGCGCGCGTCGCGCCGAGCCGCGCTCCCTTCGACCGACGCATCGGCGTACACCACGCACGGCCGCGCGCCGTCGTACGCCGCCAGCGCCGCGTACGCATCGCCGCCGTTGTTCCCGTGGCCGGCGATCGCGACGACGGCGCCGTCGCCGCGCGCGTACCGGTCGATCAGCCGCGCGATCGCCTCGCCCGCCGCGCGCATCAGCGCGACCTCGCCGTCGCGCGCGACGGCCGCCGCGTCAACTGCTTTCATCTGTGCCGCGGTGACGGCTCTCATCGGCTGCGTGTACCCGTTCTCGATCGCACGACGACGGCCCGTCAGCCTTCGAGCACGACGACCGCGGCGGCGGTCGTCGCGGTGTGCGTGATCGTCAAGTGGATCGCCCGCACGCCGCGCCGCTCGAGCAGCGCCTCGTACCCGCGGTAGAACCGGATCGCCGGCTTTCCGCTGCGCGCGTGGGTGACGCCGACCGCGCTCCACGGGATCGCGTGCCCGAACGCCTTGCGCACCGCTTCCTTCGCGGCGAAGAAACCGGCCAGCCGCTCCGGCCAGTTGCGCTTGCGCATCGCGTAGGCCATCTCTTCCTCGGTGTAGACTTTGCGCGCGAAGCGCGCGCGCTGCGGCTCGTCGAAGCGGTAGCGCTCCACCTCCGCGAGATCCATCCCGACGCCGATGATCATCGCTCGCCCTTCGACAAGCTCAGGGTGACAACTTCAGCGCCAGGACCGGCGCGCGTCCGACGCGAACGGACCTCAGCGGCGTGCGCGAGATCAGCATCGTTCCGATCAACGCGATCGACGCGGGACTGCTCACCCGGCTCGCACTGTGCCTGGAAGAGCGGTTCCTCGCGACGGCGGTCGTGCGCGCGGCGCTCAGCGTCCCCAAGACCGCGCTGAACAGCGCGCGCGGACAGCTGTTCTTCGGCTCGCTGGCGGGCCGCTTGAGCGCGTCGTACGAGACGCGCGGCGACCTCGTCCTCGGCGTCACCGAGTTCGACCTGTACAAGACCTCGCATCAGTTCGTGTTCGGCTCCTCGAGTGAAGCGCAGCGCTGCGCGGTCGTCTCGCTGCACCGGCTGCGCTCGGAGTTCTACGGCGATCCGGCCGACGAGAACGCGCTCTTCCAGCGGCTGCTGAAGGAGAGCGTCCACGAGATCGGCCACGCGCTCGGGCTGAAGCACTGCTACAACGCCCGCTGTGCGATGTACTACTCGAACTCGGTCTTCGACACCGACAACAAGTTCTCGCACTTCTGCGACACCTGCGAGCGACGCAGCCGAGCGAACCGCTCCGCCTAAGGCCGGTCGGCCCTTCGTCCGATGAGGTGAGGAGCGGGCTGCGCCTTGGTGGTGCCGTGCCGCTGTCTGTGCCGCCCCCGAGGAGTCGTTGAGTCTGAACTTCCAGCGTCTCACCGCCGTTCGACCGCGCCCCACCCCCGCGGTCCGCATCGCCGTTGCCGCCGTCGCGCTCGCCGCCGCCGTCGCGCTCGCCGTCTCTCTCGTGCGCGCCGCGAGCGCGCCGGCCGGAGCAGCGCTCGCCGCCGCCGCGCTCTTCCTCATGGGCGCGCTGCTCGCGTGGTTCGCAGGCGCGCCGCCCGCAGACGCCGGCGGGCTCGCCCGCGCGGCCGGCTCCGACCGTCTCGCGCTTCCCCCGGAGTCGCCGCTCGGGCGCAACATCGCCGCGCTGGCGACCGGCGTCCGCGAAGTCGCCGCCGGCGATCTCACCAAGA